>JAKADE010000680.1 GCA_021820785.1 Pseudomonadota bacterium | reverse complement strand
GGCGTGCGCGCCGCCATGCGCGAAGACCCGGATGTGATCCTGGTCGGCGAAATGCGTGATGCGGAGACGATCTCCATGGCGATGACCGCCGCGGAGACCGGACACCTGGTGCTCGGCACGCTGCACACGACCAGCGCGGTCAAGACGGTCGACCGCATCGTCGATGCGCTGCCGGTCGAGCAGCGCGAGCAGACCAAGAGCTTCCTCGCCCAGAGCCTGTTGGCGGTGGTCACGCAAATCCTGGTGAAGACCCCCGACGGGCGCGGCCGGCGGGCGGTCTGCGAGATCATGATGATGACCCGGGCGATCGCCAAGCTGATCCAGACCGAGCAGACCTTCCAGATTCCGAGCCTCGTGCAGACCGGCCGCGACCTCGGCATGCAGCTGCTCGATCAGGCGTTGCTCGCGGCGATCAACGCCCGCGAGATCGATCCGGACGAGGCGTATCTCTACGCCAGCGACAAGCGCGCGTTCCAGAAGTTCGTCAGTGACGCCTCGCTGCTGCCCAAGAGCGAACTGGCCGGAGCCTGAGGAGCAGCGCCATGGCGAACATCGATCCTCTGCTGCTCGAGATCCTGCACAAGCGCGGCTCGGACCTGCACTTCATCGCCGGGGAGCCTCCGCGCATCCGCCTGTTCGGCGAGCTCACGCCGCTGAAGAGCGAGCCGCTCAGCGCGGAATTCGTCAAAGCGACGCTCTACGAAATCATGCCGAAACTCGCCGCGGAGCGCTTCGAGAGCCGCGACGGGGCCGACTTTGCCTACACGCTGCCGGAGCACGGCCGCTTTCGCGTCAATGTGCTCAGGCAGTTAAACGGCATGGGCGCGGTATTCCGCGCCATCCCTTCGCGGGCGCTGACGCTCGAGGAGCTGGCCATGCCGCCGGCGGTCACGCAGCTGTGCCGGGCGAACAACGGCCTGGTGCTGGTCACCGGCAAAACCGGCTCGGGCAAGTCCACGACCCTGGCGGCGATGATCGATGACATCAATACGCGCGAGAAGGGGCACATCCTCACCATCGAGGACCCGATCGAATTCGTGCACCAGCGCAAGGGGTGCCTGATCAGCCAGCGCGAGATCGGCGTGCACAGCACGAGCTTTGCCGCGGCCTTGCACTCGGCCCTGCGCGAGGACCCGGACGTGATCCTGGTCGGCGAATTGCGCGACCTGGAGACCATGAGCATCGCGGTCACCGCCGCGGAGACGGGCATCCTGGTCATGGGCACGCTGCACACCAACGGGGCAGCCCAGACCGTCGACCGCATGGTGAACGTGTTCCCCGCCGACAAGCAGTCGCACGTGCGCGCCATGCTCTCGACCTCGTTGCGCGGGGTGATCTCTCAGCAGCTGCTGCAGCGCACCGACCGGCAGGGCCGGGTGGCGGCGCTGGAGATCCTGATCAACACCCCGGCAGCGGCGAGCCTGATCCGCCAGGGCAAGCTCGACCAGCTCGAGAACACCATGCAGTCCGGCGCGCAGTTCGGCATGCGCACCATGGACTCGGCCATTCAACAGCTGCTCGATGAGCGGCAGGTCTCGCCCCGCGAGGCCTACAATAAGGCGATCAACAAGTCTCGGTTCGAGGCCCTGAAAGACGCAGGCTGAGCGCCCCGGACTGTCTCGGGCGCGGCGCTCCCGGTACACTCTCGCGGATGAGCGAGACATACTTCGTCACCACCGCGCTGCCCTACGCCAATGGCCCGTTCCACATCGGGCACATCATGGAGTACATCCAGGCCGATATCTGGGTGCGCTTCGAGCGCATGCAGGGCCGCCGGGTGCACTTCGTCGGTGCCGATGACGCGCACGGGGCGCCGATCATGCTCAAGGCCGAGGCCGAAGGCATCACCCCGGAAGAGCTGGTCGCGCGCATCGCCGCCGGGCGGCCGCGCTATCTCGAGGGCTTCCACATCGCCTTCGACCACTGGCACTCGACCCATTCAGGGGAGAATTTCGAGCTCTCCCAGGACATCTACCGGCGCCTCAAGGCGGCCGAGCTGATTTACGCCAAGCCCATCGAGCAGTTCTTCGACCCGGTCAAGGGGATGTTCCTCGCCGACCGCTACATCAAGGGCGAGTGCCCCAAGTGCCACGCCAAGGATCAGTACGGAGACGCCTGCGAGGTGTGCGGCAGCGTGTACGCGCCGACTGAACTGATCGAGCCGTACTCGGCGCTCACCGGCGCGAAGCCGGTGCTGAAGCACTCCGAGCACTTCTTCTTCCGTCTCTCCGATCCGCGCTGCGTGGCATTCCTGCGCCAGTGGCTCGAGAGTGCCGGACACGTGCAGGCGCAGGTGGCGAACAAGGCGCGCGAGTGGCTCGACGGCCAGGGCGAGCAGGCGCTCGGGGACTGGGACATCTCGCGCGATGCGCCCTACTTCGGCATCCCGATTCCCGATGCGCCGGGGAAGTATTTCTACGTCTGGCTCGATGCACCGATCGGCTACCTCGCGGCCCTGAAGAGCTATTTCGAGAGCGGCAAGGCGCGCCAGCAGGGCGAGACGCGCTCGTTCGAGGAGTTCCTCGCCGCCCCCGAAACGCGCCAGGTGCACTTCATCGGCAAGGACATCATCTACTTCCACACGCTGTTCTGGCCGGCGATGCTGCACTTCGCCGGCGCGCCCTACCGCGCGCCCGACAACGTGCACGTGCACGGCTTCATCACGGTCT
>JAKADE010000679.1 GCA_021820785.1 Pseudomonadota bacterium | reverse complement strand
TGGGTTTATACCCAGTCGCGCGAACGGATGCAAGTACTGGGTCTGATCGTCTTGGGCCGCCGGACATCCCGCTGCGCGGTGATTTAAACCGCCGGGGTCGCTCACCCTCCCAGTTCGCTTCGTCGTCGATAAAATCGAGCGTGACATAGCGCAGCAGCACGATCGCGAGACTTCGATCAGCAAAAAGGACGGTGACCGCCAATGCCTCGAGCATCAGAAAGAGCGACAGCAGACGGGTCGCGCCGAGCGAGCGCGCCAGCCGTACCGGCGCGCCGCCGGTGACATGACGGCCTCACCGCTGGGTCAGAAAAATTCCCTGAGAATTCCCTGAACGGGAACAGGTTTTCTGCGCAAGTCTTTGGAAAGGAAGAAATTTTGGAGCGGGAAACGAGGCTCGAGCTCGCGCTCCCTCTCCTTGATTCCGCAGGGCTTTTCGCCATGGCGGCGCCGTCCAAGGTCCACACCGGGTTCGGCGAGGGCATCCTGAAACCTGCGGCGGCAACCCGCTGGCGGGCGTCGGATGGCCCACTCTCCACCTGCCAGGATTGCCATTTCGGACTGGGCCCGCTTGATTCCGGCGATCGTTATTACTATTGTGGGTACATATCGAACCTGCGGGATGCCTAGCTGCCCCAGAGGAATTGCGACGGCGCTCTGGTGGTACTGAGGCGCCGACAAAGCAAGAGGTGAATTATGGTCGCGCTCAAGATTCGGAAGGTCGGTAATTCGCTCGGGCTCGTGCTCCCGAAGGAAGTGCTGAGCCATCTCCGTGCTGGCGAGGGGGAGGACGTTTTTCTCCTCGAGGGTCCGAACAACACCTACCGTCTCACTCGCTTCGATCCATCCTTCGAGAAAAAGATGGCGAAAGCCGAGGAGATCATGGCGCGGTATAGGAACACGCTTCACGCGCTATCCAAATGACCGGGCCGGTCTGGGTCGAGGATGACCTGGTACTCGCGATCCACGATCGGCAACTCGCCGAGCATGGCGGCGCTGCGGGCGTGCGTGACGAGTCGTTGCTCCATTCCGCGCTTGGCAGACCGCTGAACCACCTCGCCTACGGCAGCCCAGACATCATCGAGCTCGCCGCGAAATACACGGCCGGCATCGTCCAGAATCACCCCTTCGTCGACGGCAACAAGCGCACTGGGTTTGTTGTGGGCGTGCTTTTTCTGGAACTCAACGGGTATCACTTCACGGCGAGCGAGGAAGCGGCGGCGCAAGCGGCCCTCGAGCTTGCCGCCGGCACGATCGATGAGAACGGCTTCTGTGCTTTCATTCGCGCCAACGCGGAACGAGACTGAGATTGCACGGCAAGCTGATCGGCTAAGTTATCTCGTTTTTTTTTCCTGGACGCAGCGCTGCCGCGGCAGCCGCGATTTGCCTATTTGCCCATCGTGCTGGCCTCGGCGGACGACGCAGGCTCCCCATCCAGTGTGAACACTGATGCCGATCGCGCGCTGCATTGCCCGTACGCGCTGCGCGTTCTGTGGACCGCGACCGCCAGCCTTGCCCGGCTGCACACCTGGCGGCGGAGTGGGTAAGTCCCATGCTGCCCGATACGCTGCGGTGCAAGAGTTGATGGCCCACACGCACCCGGACATGACGCGGGCGTATCAAAAGGGGCACGCCCGGAAGGTGTTGCGTGTCGAGATACTGCTGCCCGACCGCGTGCGCGGCCCGACAATGCCGTCAGGGAGGCGCGCGCCGTCTACTGCGTGGCCGCCCGCCGCGGCGTCAGGAAAGATTCCCTGAAAATTTCCGGAGCGAATCTAGGTTCGCTGCGTAAGTCTCTATACAGTAAGGAATTTTGGAGCGGGAAACGAGGCTCGAACTCGCGACCTCAACCTTGGCAAGGTTGCGCTCTACCAACTGAGCTATTCCCGCACCGCAGGGCGAGCGCGCATTTTAGGGGCCCGCCGGACGAAGTCAAGGCATCTGCGTCACTGCGTGAGCTCGGGCCAGGCCGCACGCAGGTACGCGACCATCGACACCAGCGTCGCCGCCGCCGCGAGCTCGGTCATCAGCACGCCCGAGGAGTAGATCGGCAGCCCGTGGA
This sequence comes from Pseudomonadota bacterium, assembly GCA_021820785.1. The sequence continues at coordinate 618 of JAKADE010000679.1, read as the reverse complement.
TCGGCAGCCGGTAGAGCATCATCGAGAGCCCGACGATCTGCAGCACGGTCTTGACCTTGCCGAGCTGCGACACGGCGACCTTGCGCCGCGCGCCGATCTCGGCCATCCACTCGCGCAGCGCCGAGATGGTGATCTCGCGCCCGATGATGACCACGGCGGTGAGCACGATCAGCGGCCGGGTATCGCGGCTCACCAGCAGCACCAGCGCTGCGGCCACGATCAGCTTGTCGGCCACCGGGTCGAGAAACGCCCCCAGCCGCGAGGTCTGCCCGAGCCGGCGCGCGAAGTAGCCGTCCAGCGAATCGGTGATACCTGCAGCGGCGAACAGCAGCCCCGAGGCCGGATGCGCCCAGTGGTACGGCAGCATGAACAGCAGCACGATGAGCGGAATCGCTCCAATGCGCAGCCACGTCAGCGTATTCGGCACGTTCCAGGGCATTCGCAGCTCATGATCCGGGATGCAGATGATCATAAAGGGTGCGCGCGAGGCTTGCTCCAATTCCGTTCACCTGGGCCAGATCGGCGACCCCGGCGCGCAGCACCCCCTGCAGCCCCCCGAAATGCGTCAGCAGCGCCCGCCGCTTGGCCGGACCCAGGCCGGGAATGGTCTCGAGCACC
>JAKADE010000678.1 GCA_021820785.1 Pseudomonadota bacterium | reverse complement strand
CCGGCCAAAGACGATCAGACTGTGGCGCGACGATCAGGGTGATAGCGCGCGACAATCAAGTTGATAGGCGGTGGTCGCGGCGAACGGATGATGGCTCGGTTGATTGACGCTGGCAAGGCTTATCCCTCTGGTTGATTGTCGCGCGCGATCTCGGGCGCGACGTTCTTGGACGTGGCGTAGTTGGCGGGTCGACCCGGTCCTTGACGCTTGCGCTCGAGTGCGGCGCGACGGCGGTAGCTCTCGACGTTCATCTCGAAGATCGTGGCGTGATGAACGAGCCGGTCGACGGCGGCAAGCGTCATGGCGGGATCGGGGAAGATCCTGCCCCATTCGCCGAACGGCTGGTTCGCAGTGATGAGCAGAGAGCGGCGCTCGTAGCGAGCGCTGATCAGCTCGAACAGCACCGAGGTCTCTGCCTGATCCTTGCTGACGTAGGCGATGTCATCGAGGATCAGCAGATCGAAGCGCTCGAGGCGATGGATGGCGGCCTCGAGAGCGAGCTCACGGCGTGCGACCTGGAGCTTTTGCACCAAGTCGGTGGTGCGCATGAACAGCACCCGCCAGCCCTTCTCGAGCAGTGCGAGTCCCATGGCGGAGGCAAGATGCGACTTGCCGCCGCCCGGCGGGCCTATCAGGATTAAGTTGGCACCGCGCTCGAGCCAGGCATCGCCCTCGCAGAGCGCCATCACCTGGGCCCTGGAGATCATCGGGACGGCTTGGAAGTCGAAGCTGGCGAGGGTCTTGCCGGGCAGCAGCTTCGCCTCGCCGAGATGGCGTTCCAGGCGCCGCCGATCGCGTTCGGCGAGCTCGTGCTCGGCAAGCGTCGCGATCAGCCGTGCGGCTGGCCAGCCCTCCTTGTCCGAGCGCGTGGCGATCGCCTCCCAGGCATGTTTGATGGCCGGCAGACGCAGCTCGTTGAGCAGCAGTGTCAGTCGGGTCATGTCGATGGTGTCGCTCATGCCGCTTCTCCCTGCGCCGGCTCGATGAGCGCCTCGTAGTCCGACAGCGGCGCGAGCCGCACCACCACTTCCGGGAGACGCTGCGGATCAGGGGCAAAGCGCTCCGCCAGCGCCCTGAGATCAGGGACTTCGCCGGCCTCGAGGGACTCGCTGAGGGCCTCGGCGAGCTCGGCCTCGCAGCCTCGCTCGTGTGCCAGTCGCAGCAGCTCCACGGTCGTCTTGCAGGCCAGCCGCTCGCCATGGTGCTCGAGCAGGAAGTGGAACGTGCGCCGATAGGCCTCGCGGGGGAACAGCTGCTCGCGGTAGACGAGGTTCGCCAGCGCCATCGGCTTTTTGCGCAGCGCGTGGATCACATGCCGGTAATCAACCACGTGACCGTGCTTGCCATCGGGACCGGGCCGTCCGCGCGGCAGCCTCATCAGGTGCGTGCCGCCGATCAGCAGATCGAGCCGGTCATCGTACAGACGCACCCGCAGTCGATGGCCGATCAGGCGCGAGGGCACCGTGTAGAACACTCTGCGTAGGGTGAACCCGCCCGAGGAGGTCACGTACACCGGCACGTCCTCGTAATCGCTGGTGCGCGTCGGCGGTAGTGGCCTCAGGTGCGCCCGCTCGGCCTCGATGCGCTTGGTGTTACGGGCGTTCTTGCGGCTGACGATCTCGGCGACGAAGCTGCGGTACTGCTCGAGCGTGTCGAACTGGCGCGTCCCGCGCAGCAGCAGCGCATCCTCGATGGCGTTCTTGAGGTGCCCGTGCGGCCCCTCGATCGCGCCGTTCTCGTGCGCCTCGCCACGGTTGTTGCGCGTCGGCTCCATCCCGTAATGGGTGCACAGGGCCTCGTAGCGGGCCGTCAGATCGATCCGCGCATCGCGGCTCAGGTTGCGGAACGCTGCCGAGAGCGAGTCGCTGCGGTGCTCGCGCGGCGCACCCCCGAGGGCCCACAGCGCGTTCTGCAGCCCCTCGGCGAGGGCCACGTAGCTCTCGCCGCCCAAGATCACGTGCGCGTGCTCGAAGCCCGAGCAGGCGAGGCGAAAGTGATACAGCCGATGATCCAGCCGGCAGCCCGCCACCTCGACCCCGAGATCGCCCATCTCGGTAAAGTCCGACAGTCCCATCCGCCCCGGCTCGTGCACCTGACGGAAGATGACCTCCCGTTGCGGGCCGTGCTGCGCCCGCCAGGCGCGGATGCGCCGCTCGAGGGTGCGCCGTACGCCATAGGCCAGCTCGGGATGACGGCGGCGCAGCTCCTCGAACACCGCCACCGCTCGGATCTGCGGGGCCGCCTGCAGCATCGGCACGACCTCGGCGTCAAAGACCTCCGCCAGCGGATCCGGCCGCCGCCGGCCTCTCGGGGCTTGCTTCTGGGAGGGCAGCCGCCGGTCGCCCTCGATCCGGTACGCGCTGGCCACACTGATCGCCGCCTTCGCCGCGGCCACTGCCACCGACTCGGTGAGTCTGTGCTTCATGTAGAGCCTCATCTGGTGATCGTTGATGTGTCGGCCGGGCACGAGGCGGGTCCTCCCAGGGAGTGTCCCGTCCTCAATACCCGATCGGCCACGATCACCGGCAGTCCCGCCCCACCCGGGGCGGACCGCCGCCCCGGCGGGGAGCTTCTCGGGCTACGCCCTCGAACCTCCCCGCCGGGACAGTTCTCTCATCCTGATTGTCGCGCGGTTCTCATCCTGATTGACGCGCCGCAGTCCGTTGCACTTGTCACGACAAA
>JAKADE010000677.1 GCA_021820785.1 Pseudomonadota bacterium | reverse complement strand
CTGATCGTTCACGTGCGATACGCCGAGCGAATACAAAGTGAAGGACATCGCGCTGAACAGTCCCGTGCCGAGGTAGAACAGCGGCCGCGGCATGTGCGGGAAGATGGCGAGCGCGCCGGCCCCGAGCGCTGCGATGAGACACACGCCCGCGATGACGGTACGACGGTCCATGCGGTCCGAGAGCATCCCGGCGGGAAACTGGCCGAGCACCGCAGCGAGAATGCTCACGGCCATGAACAGCGCGACGCCCGAGGTCCCGAGTCCGCTGCGCTGGGCGAACAGCGGGCCCATGGAATAGACACTCGAGGTGATCATGCCGCTCACGGTCACGGCGACCACCCCGAGCGGGGAGTTGCGGTACAGCTCACGGTAACTCACCTTGCGGGGGACGGAGATCGCCGGGGCGCTCTGGGCCGAGATCACGATCGGCACCATGGCGAGGGAGATCATCACCGCGGCGAGCATGAACGGGCGATCGGTGTTCGGGTCCGCCGGAATGAGCAGGAACTGCGCGCAGCCGAGGCCGATGTAGAGCACCACCATGTAGACGGCGAGCAATATGCCGCGGGTGACGCGGCTGGAGCGGTCGTTCAGCCAGCTCTCGGCCACCACGTAAATGCCCGCGAAGCACAGGCCGGAGATGCCCCGCAGCAGCCCCCAGATGACCGGATTGATGAAAATGCCCTGAATCAGGATCGTGGCGGCCGCCATGGCCGCCATGGCGGCGAAGACGCGGATGTGTCCGACCCGGCGCACCAGGAGCGGGGCGGCCGCCGTCCCGAACAGGTACCCCAGGTAGTAGCAGGACATGACGATGCCCGTGACGGGCGCGGAGAACCCTTCGAGCGTGGCCCGAAGGCTGATCTCAGTGCTGGTCAGGCCCGCACCGAGCATCAGGATGCCCATGCCGAGCAGCAGCTGCCAGGTGGCGGCGAAGACCGAGGCCGGAGCAGCGGACGCGGCCGTGCCGCTTGCGGGAGTCATGTCCATGGGCAGCGGCTCGTCAGCGCCCGGTCCGATGCGGGCCGGCGCGTCTTAAGCGCAAGGTTTGAGGCGGGAGGCTGCCGTACACAACGCCGTCATGGTAGCGCGCCGCGCCGGGTTGGCAAGATCGCAGGTGCTCAGCCGGCCGCGAGCAGGTGACGCAATTTGGCGGCAATCACGCTCGCGGGCGCACCCGTCTGGGCCAACAGGCGGGCCTGGCCGCGCGGGCCGAAGATGAACACGGCGCTGCTGTGGTCGACTTCGTACGCGCCGCTCGCATCGGGTTTCTCGTAGTGGTAGGACACCCGGTAGCGCTTGATCATCCGCGTCAGTTGCGCGTGGCTGCCGCGCAGCCCGACGAATTGCGGCCCGAAGTCGTTGACGTACCGCTTGAGCACGGCAAGCGTGTCGCGGCGCGGATCGACGGTCACGAACAGTACGCGCACGCGGCGCCCCTCGGCGCCGAGCTGTGAGATCGCATCGGCGAGCGTCGAGAGCGTGAGCGGACAGGCATCCGGGCAGTGCGTGTAGCCGAAGTACAGCAGCACGACGCGGCCGCGGTAATCCGCGGCGGTGACCGCGGCGCCGTTCTGGTCGTTCATGTGGAACTGCAGGGGCGCGACGAGACCGGCGACATCGGTCAAATGATGTCCGAGCTGGCGCTGCACGCACCCGCCGACGAGCAGCAGGGCGAGCACACCGGCCAGTGCGCGCACCCTCATGCCGGCGCACCCGCCGAGGCGCCCGAGGGATCCGTCACCTCCGGTGCGAGCCTGCGCCGCTCCTCGGACAGCACCCGGTAGATGACCACGATGCCACCTACCGCGGACATCATGGCCGCCGGAATCCAAGTGAGCAGGCCGCCGATCTGCTGATCGAGCATGGGGCTGATCGCCCAGGCCCGGCCGCACACGGCATAGATGCTGTAGAGCTGCCGGGTGGTCAGCGCGATGTAGGCGCCGATGACGATCTGCGGCAGCGCGACGGCGGTGAGCACGATGCAGCGCGCTCCATAGCGCAGCGCGCTGGCGCCCTGCGCCTCGCGCGGGGCGAGCATCAGCCACCAGAAGAGGATGCCGTCGAGGAGCATGCTCCAGTTCATCAGCTCGTAGCGGCGGGTATCGAGCATCGCATCGAAGTGCACCGAGGGAATCAGCCAGAAATAGATCAGGCCGACGAACAACACCGGCGCGATCAGCGGGTGCTGCAGCGCATGCCAGAGTCGCCGCAGCGGCGCGCTGACCCACGGCACATTGAGCACGCGCCAGAGCGGCGCGGGAATTCCGGCGCGCAGGATCGGCACCGGCGCGGAGAGGATCAGCAACGTCGGCCCGACGTGATGCAGGATCAGGTGCTGGAGGCGGTGGACCCAGAACATGTGCTGCGCCAGAAAATCGAAGTACGTCTGCATCACGGCGTAGTTCAGCGCAAGCCCGAGTCCGAACACGAGCGCGCGCCAGGGCCGGATGCGGATGCGCGCGCGGCGCAGCACGACCCAGCCGCGCACGTACAGCGCGAGAGCCAACCCGAACACCGCGCAGGTGGTCGGTGAGAATTGCCAGGGCAGCAGGTCATTCAGATATTGCACGGCACCCCCGCGGCGCTGCGCACCGCACGGCTCGCAGCGTCCCCGCTAGGGTAGCAGAGGCGACGCACGCCGAGGTGCCGGGGCGCTCGGACTCGAGCGGGGCCGGATCAGGGAC
>JAKADE010000676.1 GCA_021820785.1 Pseudomonadota bacterium | reverse complement strand
TCATCCGCTGGGCGAAGGGCAACGGCGTGCCCGTCGGCCCCGGCCGCGGCTCGGGCGCAGGCTCCCTGGTGGCCTACTGCCTCGGCATCACCGATCTCGATCCGCTGCGCTACGAGCTGCTGTTCGAGCGGTTCCTGAACCCCGAACGCGTCTCCATGCCCGACTTCGACGTCGATTTCTGCATGGCCGGGCGCGACCGGGTGATCGAATACGTCGCGCATCGTTACGGACGCGAGCGAGTCTCGCAGATCATCACGTACGGCACCATGGCGGCGAAGGCCGTGGTGCGCGACGTCGGCCGCGTGCTCGGCATGAGCTACGGCTATGTCGACAAGATCGCCAAGCTCATTCCCTTCGAGCTCGGCATCACCCTCGATGAAGCGCTGGAGAAAGAGCCGGAGCTGAAGAAGCTCTACGACACCGAGGAGGAGATCCGCACGCTGATCGATCTGGCCCGCTCGCTCGAGGGCCTCACGCGCAATGCCGGCATGCACGCCGGCGGCGTGGTCATTGCGCCCTCGGTGCTGACGGACTTCACGCCGCTGTACTGCGACGATGCGGGCGGGAGTCTGGTGACGCAGTTCGACAAGGACGACGTGGAGGCCGCGGGACTCGTCAAGTTCGACTTCCTCGGGCTGCGCACGCTCACCATCATCGACTGGACGGTCAAGGCGATCAACGCCAAGCGCGCCGAGCGCGGCGAGCCGCCGCTCGACATCGCGAAGATCCCGCTCGATGACGCGTTCACCTACGAGCGGGTGTTCAAGACCGCGCAGACCGTCGCGGTGTTCCAGTTCGAATCCGGCGGCATGCGCCGGATGCTGAAGGATGCCAGGCCCGACCGGATCGATGATCTGATCGCCCTCGGGGCGCTGTACCGGCCGGGTCCGATGGACCTGATCCCGGAGTACATCGCCTGCAAGCACGGCAAGAAGCCCGAATACCTGCATCCGGAGATGCAGCAGGTGCTCGGCGTCACCCACGGGGTGTTCGTCTACCAGGAGCAGGTGATGCAGATCGCCCAGCGCCTGGCCGGCTACACGCTCGGCGGGGCGGATCTGCTGCGCCGCGCCATGGGCAAGAAGAAGCCCGAGGAGATGGCCAAGCAGCGCGGGGTGTTCCTCGCCGGCGCCACCGCGCGCGGCATTGCGGAGCCGACCGCCAATGCGATCTTCGATCAGATGGAGAAGTTCGCCGGCTACGGATTCAACAAGTCGCACGCTGCCGCGTACGCGCTGCTGTCGTACCAGACGGCCTACCTGAAGGCGCACTTTCCGGGCGAGTTCATGGCCGCGGTGCTCTCGGCGGACATGGATCACACCGACAAGGTGGTGACCTTGATCCGCGAATGCGCCGAGATCGGCCTGAAGGTGCTGCCGCCGGACGTGAACCACTCGCAGTACGCCTTCACCGCCGAGGGCCGCACCATCCGCTACGGCCTCGGCGCGGTGCGCGGCGTCGGGCAGGGCGCAGCCGAGGCGCTGATCGGGGAGCGCGAGGCGCGCGGGGCGTTTGCGAATCTGGAGGACCTGTGTCGGCGGCTCGATCTGCAGAAGCTCAACCGCCGGGTGCTCGAGGCGCTGCTGCGCTCGGGCAGCTGCGATGCGCTCGGGCCGAACCGCGCCACGCTGATGGAGCGTCTGCCGACAGCGATGCAGCTCGGGGAGCAGGGCTCGCGCGCGAGCCGCGCCGGTCAGGACGACCTGTTCGGGCTCGCCGCACCCGAGCCGAGTGCGCCCGTCGCCGCACACGCTGCGGAGCTGCCCGAGTGGCCGCAGTCGGTGCGGCTCGCCGGGGAGCGCGAGACGCTCGGGCTGTATCTGACCGGGCATCCGATCGGCGCGTACGAGTCGGGACTGGCGCGCCTGGTGAGCCACCGCATCGGGGATCTGATCGGCGAGCGGCCGATGCCGGGGGCCGAGCCGGCGCGCGGCCGAGGCGGGCGCACCGTCACGGTCGCCGGGCTCATCGACGAGGTGCGCAAGCGCGGCCCGCGCACGATCCTCACCCTCGATGACAGCACCGGGCGCATCGAGGCGAGTCTGTTCGAGGAGCAGTTCCAACAGTTCAAGGCGCTGATCAGCAAAGATGCGCTGGTGCTCGCCGAGGGGCAGCTGCGCTTCGATGAGTTCTCCGACGGCTGGCGGATCGGCGTGCGGCGCCTGACCGACCTCGCCAAGGTGCGCGAGCAGCAGGCCCGGCGCATCGTGCTGAAGTGGCCCGAGTCGCCCGCGACGGCCGCGCTGCAGAGTCGCCTGGCCGAACTGCTCGAGCGCTACCGCCCCGGGCCCTGCGCGCTCGTGGTGGAATACGCCGGCGCGCAGGCGCGCGGGATGCTGGCCCTCGGCGAGGCGTGGCGCGTGCAGCCGGCGGCGGAGCTGATCGAGGCGCTCGAGCAGCTGTTCGGCGGCGCCGCGGTGCGCGTGCTCTACAGTGCCCCGGCCGACGCTCAGCCGCGCTCGGCGGACGGGCACTGAGGCGGGGTGCTTGCACCGCGGGCGCCCCGCCCGTACCCTCGCGCCCAGCACGAGACAACTCCGGGAAACCGCATGGCCGTCGCCTTTCTCGATTTCGAACAGCCCATCGCCGAGCTCGAAGCGAAGATCGAGGAGCTCAAGCACGTCACCTGCGACCCCGAGGTCAACATCCAGGAGGAGATCACGCGGCTGCAGGTGAAGAGCCGCCAG
>JAKADE010000675.1 GCA_021820785.1 Pseudomonadota bacterium | reverse complement strand
GTACAGTTCCTGGCCGAGGGCGCGCACCAGCGCGGCATTGTCCGCCAGCGCGCTCTGGCGCCAGCCGTAGGCCACCGTCTTCAGCAGCGCCATCAGCGTCGAGGGCGTGGCGATGATGATGTTCTGGGCGAGCGCCCCTTCGATCAGCTCGGGCCGCTCGGCGAGCGCCGCGGCGAGGAACTGATCGCCGGGCAGGAACAGCACGACGAACTGCGGGCTGTGCTCGAACTGCGCCCAGTAGGCCTTCGCGGCGAGTTCGCGGATGCGCGCCTCGAGTTGCTGGGCGTGGCGGCGCAGCGCGCTCTGGCGCGCCTCTTCGCTCGGCGCCTCGAGCGCCTCGAGGTAGGCATCGAGTGGCGTCTTGACGTCGATCACCAGATCGCGCGCCTCGGGCAGGTGCACCACGAGGTCCGGGCGCAGCGCACCTTCCGGTCCGGCGAGGTGCACCTGTTCGGTGAAGTCGCAGTGCTCGCTGAGGCCCGCGAGCTCCACCAGGCGGCGCAGCGTCAGCTCGCCCCAGCGGCCGCGCACCTCGGGCCGGCGCAGCGCGGTGACGAGGTTGCGAGTCTCGCGCTGCAGCTGGCTGTGCCCGCTCGCGAGCGACTCGATCTGGGTGCGCAGCGCGCTGTACGCCTCGCGCCGCTCGCGCTCGAGCGCCTGGACCTGCTGCTCGGTCTTCTCCAGCGCCGTGCGCAGCGGCTCGAGCAGCTGTGCGATCGCCGTCTCGCGTGCCTTCAGCCCGCCCTGGGCGAGGGCCTGCTCGCGCCCGAGCGTCTCGCGCGCCACGGCGAGGAACATCTCGCTGTTGTTCTTCAGCGCCTGCGCGGCGAGGGACTCGAAACTCTCGCGCAGGCGCCGCTCGGACGACTCCAGCGCCGCGCTGCGCTCGGTCGCGGCAGCGCGCTCGGCCTGCAGCTGAGCGCTCAGCGCCGCGGTGCGTTTGATCGCACGCACCTGCCCGAGCAGAAATCCGAGCAGCGCCCCGATCAGCAGCGCGGCGACGGCGGCGAGGGCGACGCTCATGGCCGCACGCTAGGCGGTGCGCACCAGCTGCGCGATGTAGTTGACGGACGGATCGGCGCCGAGGCGCGCCGTGCCGAGCGGGCTCAGCGTCACGCCGCTGAGGGCGCGTGCCTCGAGCCCGAACTGGCGGGCCCAGCGGGTCAGCTCGCTCGGGCGGATGAAGCGCTCGTACTCGTGCGTGCCGCGCGGCACCACCGAGAGCAGGTACTCGGCCCCGACGATCGCCACCAGGAAGGACTTCAGGTTGCGGTTGAGCGTCGAGACGAACAGCGAGCCGCCGGGGCGCACCAGCTGCGCGAGCGTGCCGAGCATCGCGCGCGGGTCGGGCACGTGCTCGAGCATCTCCATGCAGGTGACGATGTCGAATGCGCCGGGCTGCTCGGCGGCGAGCGTCTCGGCCGAGGCGACCCGGTACTCGATCGACAGCCCGTGCGCCGCGGCGTGCAGCGCGGCCACATCGATCATGCCGGCGGCGAGGTCGATGCCGCACACGCTCGCTCCGGCGCGCGCGAGCGCCTCAGCGACCAGGCCGCCGCCGCAGCCGACATCGAGTGCCCGCACCCCCGCGGTCGCACAGCGCTCGGTGATGAAGCGCATGCGCACCGGGTTCAGCAGATGCAGGGGCCGGAACGGGCCGTGCTCGTCCCAGAAGCGCCCGGCGATGGCGTCGAATTTGCCGATCTCGGCGGCCTCGGCGTTCGTGCTGCCGCGTGCGGCAGTGTGCTGCTCGGCTGTGGTTTCCATATTCACCTGCTCAACGGGCCCGGTTCGGGCCTGACGGCGCTCGCCATGCGGCGGCAACAGCCATTATCGTTCATCCGGCGTCCTTGCGCAGCGCGAAGGTGCGCCCCCCGTGCTAACATTGCGCTTTTGGCAGATCCCCCAGGTCCGATGTCCGAAATCGCACGCGAAGTCCTGCCCGTCAGCCTCGAAGAGGAGATGCGCCAGTCCTATCTGGATTACGCCATGAGCGTGATCGTCGGGCGCGCGCTGCCCGATGTGCGCGACGGGCTGAAGCCGGTGCACCGGCGCGTGCTGTTCGCGATGCGCGAGCTCGGCAACGACTGGAACAAGCCGTACAAGAAGTCCGCGCGCGTGGTCGGCGACGTGATCGGCAAGTACCATCCGCACGGCGACACCGCGGTGTACGACACGATCGTGCGCATGGCGCAGCCGTTCTCGATGCGCTATCTGCTGGTCGACGGACAGGGCAACTTCGGCTCGGTCGACGGCGATACGCCCGCGGCGATGCGCTACACCGAGGTGCGCATGTCGCGCCTGGCGCACGAGCTGCTCGCGGACATCGAGAAGGACACCGTCGATTTCGTCCCGAACTACGACGAGTCCGAGCTCGAGCCCTCGGTGCTGCCGACGCGCATCCCGAACCTGCTGGTCAACGGCCAGACCGGCATCGCGGTCGGCATGGCGACCAACATCCCGCCGCACAACCTCTCGGAGATCGTCAACGCCTGCCTGGCGCTGCTCGATGATCCGGCGCTCACCCTCGCCGGCCTGATGCAGCACGTGCCGGGCCCGGATTTCCCGACCGGCGGGATCATCAACGGGGCGCAGGAGATCGGCACCGCCTACCGCACCGGCCGCGGCCGGCTCTCGGTGCGCGCGCGCGTCGCCATCGAGGAGGTCGGGCGCGGCGATCGCCAGGCGA
>JAKADE010000674.1 GCA_021820785.1 Pseudomonadota bacterium | reverse complement strand
TGGAGGGGTTCGATGGCTGACCTGCGCATGGCCGGCATCGGCATGACTTCGGCGCGCACGCGCGATCGGCTCGTGCAGCGCCTGCGTGAGCAGGGCATCAGCAACCTGGCGGTGCTCGACCGGATTCGCAACACCCCGCGGCACATCTTCGTCGACGAGGCGCTCGGCAGCCGGGCCTACGAGGACACCGCGTTGCCGATCGGCTTCGGCCAGACCATCTCACAGCCTTACATCGTGGCGCGCATGACCGAGGCGCTGCTCGAGGGCGGGCCGCTCGGCACCGTGCTCGAGGTCGGCACCGGCTGCGGCTACCAGACCGCGGTGCTGGCGCCGCTCGTGGAGCGGGTGGTGACGATCGAGCGGATCGGCGCGCTGATCGATCGGGCCAAGGAGCGGCTGAAGGAGCTAGAGATCCGCAACGTGAAGTTCCATCACGGCGACGGGACGCAGGGCTGGAAATCCCAGGCGCCGTTCGAGGGGATCCTGGTGGCGGCCGCGCCGCTCGTCGTGCCGCAGGCGCTGCTCGAGCAGCTCGCGCCGGGCGGCCGGCTGATCGTGCCGGTGGGCCCGGAGGGCGAGCAGGAACTGATGCGCTACACGCGGCGCGAGCAGGGCGTGATGCGCGAGTCGCTCGGGCGCGTGGCGTTCGTGCCGCTGCTCGGAGGCCGCAGCTGAGCGGCTTGCCAGGGCGAGGAGCGCACGGTTAACCGGAAGTTCTTCCCCGCGCCCGGCGCTGAGGTAGTCAGCAGAGAGCGGAGTTTCTAGCGTTTTCTGCGTCCGAGGCGCGTGCTTTTGGTGCATAAATGTAGACACTAATATAGTTGCACTCGTGGTGCAGATGGGCTATATTCCGTTGCATGTCTCAACGAGGTGGCGCGGTTCATGTCGTCACCACACGGCGCCGCTACAAAGGCCGTGTGTACTCGACCCATCTGCTGCGCAGGAGCTACCGCGAGGGCGCGAAGGTCAAGAACGAGACCGTCGGCAATCTCTCGCACCTACCGGAACCGCTGATCGAGGTCATTCGCCGCGCACTGCACGGGGAGACCTTCGTGGCGGTTGGCGAGCGGCTGCAGATCCTGCGCTCGCGCCCTCACGGGCACGTGCAGGCGGTACGCGCAGCGATGCAGCGGTTGGGGCTTGAGTCGCTGATCGCTTCACGGCCCAGTCCCGAGCGCGATCGGGTCTGCGCGATGGTGGCATCCAGAGTGCTCGCTCCGCACACGAAGCTGGCGACCACGCGTTGGTGGAGCACGACGACGCTCGCGCAGGAGTACGGCGTCGAGGGGGCGAACGAGAATGCTCTGTACACGGCGATGGATTGGCTACTGGAGCGCCAGGGGGCGATCGAGCGCAAGCTCGCCGCGCGGCACCTGAAGGAAGGATCGCTGGCGCTCTACGACCTCTCTTCCAGCTACTTCGAGGGCACGCATTGTCCGCTCGCGAAGCTCGGCCACAGTCGTGATGGGAAGAAGGGGACATTGCAGGTCAACTACGGCCTGCTGACCAATCAGGTGGGCTGTCCCGTGGCGGTCTCGGTGTATGAAGGTAATACGGGGGACGCCAAGACGCTGATGCCACAGGTCAAGAAGCTGCGTGAGGAGTTTGGCCTCGAGCGCGTGGTGCTGGTAGGAGATCGGGGCATGATCTCGCACAAGGCGATCCAGGAGCTGCGCGAGATCGAGGGACTCGGCTGGATCACGGCCCTCAAGAGCGGTCAGATCCGCACGCTCATCGAAGGCGAGACGCTGCAGCTGGGGCTGTTCGATGAGCGCAACCTCGTGGAACTCTCTCACCCCGATTATCCCGGGGAGCGGCTCATGGCTTGCCGAAATCCGCAGCTTGCGAAGCTGCGCGCCCACAAGCGCGAGGCGTTACTGGAGGCGACCGAGAAGGAGCTCGAGAAGGTGCGCGCCCGGGTCGATCGCGGCCGCCTGCGGGGCCAGGCGGCCATCGGGGTGTGCGTCGGACGCGTGGTCAACAAATACAAAGTCGCCAAGCACTTCGCCCTCGAGATCAGCGAGCGACGCTTTGACTTCCACCGGGTCGAAGAGCAGATCGCCGCCGAGGCGGCGCTCGATGGGATCTACGTGATCCGCACCTCGGTGCCCAAGAAGCAGATGTCAGCGGCGGACGCGGTCAGAAACTACAAGGCACTCGCGAACGTCGAGCGCGCGTTCCGCGCACTGAAGACCGTGGATCTCAAGGTGCGCCCGATCCATCATCATCTCGAGAACCGCGTCCGGGCGCATATCTTCCTGTGCATGCTCGCCTATTACGTCGAGTGGCATCTGCTTGAGGCCTGGCGTCCCTTGTTGTTCGCCGATGAAGACCAGTCGGCCAAGGCACACCGCGATCCCGTCGCCCCAGCCGAGCGCTCCGAAGATGCGCTGCAGAAGGTCAGCACGCACACTCTGCCCGATGGCACGCCGGCGCACAGCTTGCGCACTCTCCTGGAGGATCTCTCCTCCATCGTGCGCAACACCTGCCGCACGCCAGGGCCGGTCGAACGCTCGGGCACCTTCGATCTCGTCACCACGCCCACTGCAACACAGCGTCGCGCCTTGGAGTTGATCGACCAGATCGCCGCGTAGACAGAAACGGAACACCCGTCTCTACTCGACGTCGTTGAAAATACAGGGAAACTTTGCTCTGCCGACGAAAGAACTTCCGGTTAAAGGCCTCTACCG
>JAKADE010000673.1 GCA_021820785.1 Pseudomonadota bacterium | reverse complement strand
GCGAGCAGCTGTGGATCGAGGCCGCGGGCCACCAGACGCAAGCGGGCGATGGTGCCGCCGTACAGTCCGATCAGACTCGCGAGCCGCTGCACCCGGCTCTGCACCGCGCGCTCGGACTCATCGGCATACAGCCGCAGCGATGCGGGCTTGCCGGCAGCGAGCCGCGCGCCGAAGTCGCGCGGAACGTACAGCAGCGGGCCGTGCGAACGTTTGACCATCGTGCGCGCCGTCGCACGGTCGGCCTGCACCGCGCGGATGTGAACCCGGTACTGGCCCAGGAACTGAAGCAGCTGCGGGGCCCGTTCGGCATGCGCCACCGTCAGGACGAGCGGCCGCTGGTCGGGGGCGCCACCGTGGCGGATCGCCATCGAGAGTGCCACGGAGATCAGCGCTGGCATCAGCAGCGGCCCGATCACCAGCGTCGTGAACAGCGAGCGACGATCGCGCAGCGTCTCGCGGAACTCCTTGCGAAAGACCCGCCAGATCGCGTTCATGCGGACGGCTCCGCCGCATCGAGGCCCGCCAGGCGCACGAATGCCTCTTCCAGCGATGCAGTGCCGGCGCGCGCCTGCAGCTCCTGCGGCGGGGCCTGCACGATGACCGTGCCGGCAGCGATGATGATGAGCTCATCGCACAGCGCCGCGACCTCCTGCATGACATGGCTGGAGAAGAGGATGCAGTGTCCCTCGGCACGCAGCTCGGCCAGCAGCCGCCGCAGCGTGCGCACCGCCATGACGTCGAGGCCGTTGGTGGGTTCATCGAGCAGCACGTTGCGTGGCTGGTGCACGAGAGCCCGGGCCAGCGCGGTCTTGACCCGCTGGCCCTGCGAGAAGCCCTTCGCCGGACGATCGGCGAACGACTGCATCTCGAGCCGCTCGATCAGTTCCCCGGCGCGCGCACGGCGCACGGCCCGTGTCAGCCCGTGCAGCGTGCCGAAGTACTCGATGTTCTCGCGCGCCGTCAGGTTCGGGTACAGGCCCGCGCCGTGCGGCAGCACGCCCATGAGCCGCCGCGCCTGCAGCGGATCGGTGAGGATGCTCACGCCGTCGACCCAGGCATCACCGCCATCAGGGGTGAGTACCGTGTAGAGCATGCGCAGCGTCGTGGACTTGCCGGCACCATTGGGGCCGAGCAGTCCGGTGATCCGCCCGTCGCCGGCACGCAGCGTGACGCCGTCGACCGCCGTCACGCTTCCGAACCGCTTCACCAGTGCGCGCGCCTCGATCATGGACCGGGCCCGTTCAAGGTCAGAAAGAACGGCGGCGGGCGCAGCCGGCGGATACAGCGGGTGTTCAGGCCCTGAACCGAGGCGCGCGCGATGAACCGGGCCATCAGCCGGCCGACGCACGGATCGAGCAGCTGCCCGTGCCCGAAACCCGGCACCACCAGATCGAGGCTGTGCGGATAGCCGCGCGCCGCCTCGGCGGCGTAGCGCGGCGGGGTGATCGGATCGTTGCTCCCCGACAGCAGCAGCACCGGCACGTTCGAGTGCAGCGGTGCATGAAAGTCGGCCGCGACCGGTCCGCGAGGCCAGAGCTTGCAGACCGTCGCCAGATCGCGCAGCGGCGCGAGGCCGAGGAACGAGCGGCGCATCGCCGCGCGCTGCTGGGCGCTCACCCGGTAGAACGGCACGTCCTCGGAGCAGACCACGGTGTTGTTCATGCCCGCGGCGACGGCGCCGCTGTACAGCCGGTCGATGAGCAGGAACTGACCAGCGAGCGGCGCATAGTTGCCGGCCGCGGCCGCATGCAGATCGAGCGGCAGCAGCGCTGCGAGCGCCGGGGTGTAGCTGGCGAGCCGGAGCACCTCGCCCAGCTGGTAGGTCGTCATGCGCAGCCGGACCGGCGAGCCCCGGGTCGGGTCCGGCACGCTGAGCGTGACCGGATGCGCGGTGAGCGCGGCGCGTACGCGCCGGTAGGCCGCGAGCGGGTTGCCGAAGCGGGCCCGGCAGGTCCTCTGCGCCGCGCAGTCCCCCAGAATCCGCCGCACCGCCCGCTGGGCGCTGAGGGCACTCAGCGCGCCGATCGGCAGCTGCGGCGGCACCACCCCGTCGAGAATCATGGCGCGCACCCGCTGCGGGAAGCGGCGCAGATACTCCTGCGCCACGACGGTGCCGTAGGAGGAGCCGTACAGGTCGATCCTGCGGTAGCCGAGCGCCGCGCGCACGCGCTCGAGGTCCTCGACCGCCAGATCCGTGGTGTAAAAGCGCACGTGCGCGTGGGCGCGCAGGCGACGCAGACAGCGCTCGGCCTCTGCGGCAATCATGGCCTGGGTGGGCGGACCCAGCGCGCCGTGCCCGCGACCCGGGCGCCGCGGACAGACCAGGGCGTTCGAGCCGCCCGTGCCGCGCTGATCGACGAGCACGATGTCGCGGTCGCGATGAATCGCCGCAAAGGCACTCGCCACCCCGGCATAGAAGGTACTGGCCGCTTCCCCGGGACCGCCGGCCAGAACGAACAGCGGATCGGGCCGGGCCACGGTGCTCACCGCCTTCACCACAGCCACGGCGAGGCGGATCTGCCGGCCGCGCGGATCCGCCGGGTTCTCCGCCACCGCCAGATGGCCGCACTCGGCTTTGACCAGCTGCAACGCACCGCTCGAGCGCAGCTCGCAGGGAGCGAGCGGCAGGCGCGGCGCAGGCGCAGCGCGGCCGGCGGGGCTCGCCGCGAGCAGCATCAGCGCCAGGATCGG
>JAKADE010000672.1 GCA_021820785.1 Pseudomonadota bacterium | reverse complement strand
CGGAGTAGCTGCGACGGGCGAGGCTGCGGCCCTGATCTCGCGACAGATCCACCATGATCTCGGCCCGCTCGCCCGGAGCGAGCAATAACCGGCGCACGGGCACCGCGCGGGGCAGCAGACCGGCGTCCGAAGCGATCACGTGAAACTCCCGCCCATCCTCGAAGCCGAAGTAGTAGATCCGCGCATTCGATGCATCGAGCAGCCGCAGCCGGACCCATTGCGCCGGGACCTCGGCGAACGGCTGCTCGCGGCCATTGACGAGAATGCGGTCGCCCTTCATACCCATGCGGTCCATCGCGTGAGTCATGTAGGCTAGCGTGCCGTCCGTTTCAAGTGCCCGGTCTTGCACGATCACCGGGACGTCGTCGATCCCGTAGGCGTCGGGCAGCCCGGGCGGAGTGTGCGAGGGATCGTCGACCACCAGCAGTCCGGCGAGGCCGGCGAACACGTGGGCGCCGGTACGTGTTTCCGGGTGAGGGTGGTACCAGAGTGTTGCAGCCGGTTGGTCGAGCCGGAAAGCGTAATGAAAGGTGGCACCCGGCGGGAAGAGGCTATGTGGTCCGCCGTCCATGCTTCCCCTGACGTGGGCCCCGTGCCAGTGGGTGGTCGTGCTCTGATCGATGCCATTGAGGACGTCGATCCTCACCGGCGTGGCGCGCGGCACACGCAGCGTGGGCCCGAGATACGAGCCGTTGTATCCCCAGGTCGGCGTCTGCCTTGCCGCAATCAGTGACGTGCGGCCGGGTGCCATCCGCATGTCATAGAGCCGCGAACCGTCTGGCTGCCGCTCACCGCTGAGTTGCGCCGGAATGGGGAGTGGGCGCGCGAAGGGTATCCCGTGGCGGACCGCCGCTCGCTCCATACCCGCCATGCCCGGCATGCCCTTCGCCGCTTGAGCGATGGCTCCTCGCACTAAAGGCGGCGCCATCCCGGCCAACCCCAGCCCGCCGGCCATCCAACCGATGCCGCGCAGGAGCTCGCGGCGCGAGGGGTTCGTACTTTGTGACTTCTTCACGGCTACCCTCCGGAGAATGGTGGCGCAGGCGCTTGCCTCGGGCGCGGCACCAACGCAGCGAATTCGCCACGATTCCGATGCGCACGACAAGGGTCGTCTCGCTCTTGCACGATTATCACCGTGACGGCTCAGCGCAGCAGACGGGCCGCGATGCTCGGCGGAACCACGACATTCGGCAGGATTCCCGCGATCAGCGCTCCCGCGACGCTCAGGGCGAGTCCGGCCGACGAGTCGAGGTCCGCCGCGAGGCGGTCGTCGTGCGCTGGTGCCTCGAAGTATAGCGAGGCCGCGACGCGCGCGTAATAGACAAAGGCCGATCGCCATGTTGACTACCACGACAGCGGCGAGGCAGGCCATGCCTGCCCCCATCGCGGCGGAGAGCGGCAGGACTTCCCCCGCGAACCCCGCAAGCGGCGGAATTCCAGCAAGCGAGAGCAGTGGCCCGCCGCGTGAGGCGGCACGCCGCCCACGGGTGACTCGGGCGGTCCTCAGAGCCGGCTGTGAGGCTCCCGGCGGAGCTCATTCCGCCCTCATTCGCGCGCGGTCTCCCGCGCCGGTAGAACCAAGGCACGAAACAACTCGTCGGCCGAGGAGGGGGGCAGGCGGGTGAGCCGTCGAGCCACCAAGGCAGGACAAGAACGAAGGTCGCGGCCACGTGTCGGGCGAGGAGCTGCGGCGGAATCCGGCTGCGCTGGCCTGTTCGATCCTCGCGAGCCGTCATGAGGTCCCGGGAGATCGATTCCACCAGGATCTGGCGCAGATGCTCGTGCAGGATCGCCCGGCCGCGCGCTCGCGCGCAGGCGCGGGCTGCCGCCGCCGCGCAGGCCGAGCCACCCGTACCAGTTCCCGGAGATGGCTGACGCGCAGCTCATCCTTGCTGCGAAAGTGGGTGTAGAATGTTGATCGTCCGATATTGGCGCGAGCGAGGATCTCGCCGACCGTGATGCGGTCGTAGCTCTTGGCGCGCAGCAGCGCTCCGAGCGCCTGATGAAGCGAACCCAGGGTTCTTTGCGTGCGTCGATCCGCGCCGCGCTCGCTCCAAAGCGCGGCGCGCGGCCGTGGAGGTTGCCTTTCAGGGTGCCATCGCGCAGACGTTGCCGCTCCCGGATGCGAGCTTCGATGTGGTGCTCGCCACACTGACGCTGCATCACGTTGGCCGTAACCGACGGCGGCGGATTGCGCTTGAGATGCGTCGAGTCGCCACGCCTGGCGGCAGCGTGCTCGTCGTCGAGTTTGCCCGATCCACACGGAAGGCGACAGGAATCTTCGGTCAGTTCCATCGCGGGCATGGTGCGGTCGCTTTGAGCGAGCTCCTTGAGCTTTTCGGCGACGCCGGCCTCGTGGTGCGAGAATCCGGAACGATGGGCGCTCACGACCTGCACTTCATCCTGGCCGAGGCACCGCCTTCCTGAGAGGATCGTCCGGTGCGCCGCCCCGATTGCCGGACATTTCTTCAGCTGAATGCCTCTTCCGGGGTCGGTCCCGGGTCGGGATGCTTCGCGATGTATCTCTCGTGCAGCCTGATGAGCAGGTAATAGACCACCGGTGTGGCGATCAGCGAGAGCAGCACGGAGAAGCACAGCGCGCCGATCACGGTGATGCCGAGGGGCTGCAGCATCTGTGCGCCGGCACCGGCGCCGTAGGCGAGCGGCACCATGCCGAGCGCCGCGGCGAGCGA
>JAKADE010000671.1 GCA_021820785.1 Pseudomonadota bacterium | reverse complement strand
AGTCTTAGGTCAGGCTCCGGACACCCGTCCGTCGCGCTGGCGGGAGGCGTGGGTTGTGCGCGTATCCCGTTCAGCACCGTTATCGGACGGGTGCGCGCGGACTTGAGGCGCCCGAGGGGAGGGTGATGAAAGTGCGAGGTGGGTCACAGTATGCCGGGGGCGCGCAAGCGAGTCGTGCCGCCGGATCAAATGTACTTGAAGAGGGTGAGCTGCATCATCGAGGCGTAGGACGCCTGCGCAGCCTGTAAGGCGAGCTCTTCCGTCGACAGCTGGGTGGTGGCCGCAGCGTAATTCGTGTCCGAAATCTGTGAAATCGTCGTCTGCACCGAGGTCTGCTGGCTCTGTGCCGCCGTCGCGGCGGTCGATACGGCATTGATGCGCGCGCCGACCGAGGCGGCGACTTGGTTGAAGTTGTTGATCGCCCCGTCCACTTGCTGCAGCGCGCCGCTCAGCTTCGTGGCGATCTGCGCCGTACTGAGATTCGGGGTGTTCAGGGCGCTGATCGCACTGGCGATCGTCGAAAATGCGCTGGTGGTGCCTGCGGTTGCGACACTGAACTGGTCGTTTACGGCCGGCGTGCCGCTGAACGACAGCTGCGCTCCGTTGAACGAAATAGAGAAGTTGCCGCCGGCGTCCGGGGTGTACGTCCCGGAGGAGACGGCCGTACCGGACGCGTCGGTGATCTGATAGGTATTGCCCGTGCCGAACGTGACGGTGTAATTGCCTGGGACCCAGGCCGACGGATTGGTGAGCGTGCCGGTGCTGATCGAAGCCGAGCCGGTATTGGTTGCCGCGGCAGCCACCGTGAACGTGCCGTTGCCCGCCGGGATGTTCATGAACACAGCGCTGCCGGTGTCGCCGGTCGAAATACTCTGGTCCGCGCTCAGCTGCACTTGGCTGACCTCGGCGGCGCCCTGGTAGGTGACCGACGTGCCATTTTGCGCGAACGGCTGAGTGCCGCTGGCGTAGCCGCTGAAGAGGTAATTGCCCTGTGCGTCCTGGCGATTGCCGATGCTCACCAGCTGCGCCTGCAGCTGGGTGAGCTGGGTGGCAATCGCCTGACGCTGGCTTGCATTCAGAGAACTGTTGTTGCCCTCGATGATCAGGCTGCGGGCGCTCTGCAGGGTATTGGTCGCGTCGGTGAGCGCCTGGGTCTCGAGGTTCAGGCTGGTCGTCGCCAGCGTGCCGTTTGAGACATATTGCTGCGACGCCGACAGCTGCGTGTTCAGCTGCATGACTTCGGACATGCCGACCGGATTGCCGGCCGCAGATTGGAACTGCTTGCCGGTCGACAGCTGCGTCTGCGTTTTGGCCATGGCCGTCTGCAGCGCCTCCATCTGGCTGGCGGCATTCATCTGAAAGGACAGTGTCGAGATGGTCACGGCGTTACCCGACGGCTTGGATGAGGGAGGTAAACATCTGATTCGACATGGAAATCACCTGTGCCATGGCCTGGTAGGCCTGCTGGTAGCGCAGCATGTCGGCAGCCTGCTGGTCGAGATTCACGCCGGTGGCATTGCTGCGCGCCGTGGTCGCTTCCTGATTGACAGCCTGCTGCGCAGAAGCATTGTTCTGCGCCTGCTGGGTGAGGACGCCGACCTGGCTGACGAGGTTCGTGGCGACGTCATTCACGGACGCGGTGCCGCCGGAGAGTGCCTTGGACGACAGCCCATTGATCATGGCGAGCATGTTGCTGTTGTCGCCAGTATTCGCCGTGCTGTTCGGGCTGACCGTGAAGGTATCGTTGGCGGCGGGGGTGCCGGTGAGGGTGAGCTGCTGGTTGCCGAACGTGATGGGCGTGCCGCTGCTATAGGTACCGCTGGCGACGGTCGTGGCCGGCGTTGTGCCCGGTGGGCCCTGCGTGACGGTGTATTGGGTTGGACTGCTGAATGACACGGTATACGTGCCGCCGGCGTAGCTCGCCGGATTGGTAACGCTCGCCGTGGTCACCGTCGCGGTGCCGGTATTGGTCGTGGTGGCGGTCGCCTGATTCAGGGACGCCGCGGCAATCTGCGACGGGGCGGTGAGCTGCATGGTCAGCCCGGCAGTCGCCCCGGCGGTGGGGGAAATCTGGTAACTGTCGTTTGCCGCCGGGGTGCCGCTGACGACCAGGGACATCCCGGCCGCGCTGAATGGGCTCGCCACGGTGCCGCTGCCGGTCATGGTGACCGCCTGCCCGGTGGTGGTATCGGTCAGCTGCCAGTTTCCGGCGCTGTATTTCAGCTGATAGGTGTCCGTGGTCAGCTGACTGAGGGACGTTCGGGTTGCGCTGATGGAGGCGCTGCCGGCATTTCCGGTCGCCGGTAGGACTTGTACGCCGCCGACGGTGAACATGGGCTGCCCGGCGGTACCGTTGAGGTTCATGCCCTTGGTTTGCTGCTGGTTGACCAGCGTCGCGACAGCGACGCTGATGCGTCCGATGGCGCTCTGAGTCGGATCCAGCACCTGGCTGCGGGCGCTGAGCAGGCCGCCGAGCGTTCCGCCGCTCATTTCGGTGGTGAGGTTCGTGACGCCCGTGGAGCTCTGGATGCCGATGCCGAGTTCGGTGGGATTGTAGGTGCCGGGGATGGTCGTGAGCTGCTGAGCGGTGCCGCTCGAGACCAGCGCCTGTCCATTGCCTATGTAGACGTCCGTCATCCCGTTCGATTGGGAGACCGTGTGCACGGAGATGTACTTACTCAGCTGGTCGATGA
>JAKADE010000670.1 GCA_021820785.1 Pseudomonadota bacterium | reverse complement strand
TGAGCGAACTCGGCGCCCTCGAACTCGAGGCGGCCCAGCTCGAGCGCCTCAGCGAGGAGCGCATCCGCCTGGCGCACCGCGGCCGCCTGGCCGAGGCGGCCCAGGGCGCACTCGGGCAGCTCTATCAGGATGAACCGCACAACGCCCACGGCGCCATCGGCCGGGCGCTGCAGGCGCTGCGCACCGCCGCGGCCATCGATGCCCAGCTCGGCCCGATCGTCACGCTGACGCAGGATGCCGAGGTCAACGTGCGCGAGGCGGCCCGTGAGCTCGAACGCTATGCGCAGAGTCTGGAGCTCGATACCGCGCGCCAGAACAGCGTCGAGAACCGCCTCGCGGCGATCGAGGATCTCGCCCGCAAGCATCGGGTCAGCGCCGCGCAGCTGCCGGCGCGCGCTGCGGAACTCGCTGCGGAGCTCGAGCAGCTCGAGCGCGCCGAGGTGGATCTGAAGGCGCTGCGCGCGGAGCTCGACGCGGCGCTCACGCAGTACAGGGAGCAGGCCGCGGCGCTCACGCGGGCGCGTGGCGCTGCGGGCGCCGCACTCGGCAAGGCGGTGACGGCGCACATGCAGGCGCTCGGCATGGCCGGAGGGCGCTTCGAAGTCGCCCTGACGGCGCGCGCGGACGATCCGGCGCCCCACGGCGCCGACGAGGTCGAATTCCGCGTCAGCGCCAATCCCGGCCAGCCGGTGCGCGCGCTCGCCAAGGTCGCCTCCGGCGGGGAGCTCTCACGCCTGTCGCTCGCGGTCGAGGTCGCCAGCAGCGCGCGCGAGACGCGCTGCATGGTGTTCGACGAGGTCGACTCGGGGATCGGCGGCGCGGTTGCGGAAATCGTCGGACGGGAGCTGCGCGCACTCGGGGAGCGCGGCCAGGTGCTGTGCGTGACGCACCTGCCGCAGGTGGCCTCGCAGGGTCATCAGCACCTGCGGGTCGCCAAGCACAGCGACGGACACGCCACGCACACCCGACTCACCGAGCTGCCCGAGACCGAACGCATCGAGGAGCTGGCGCGCATGCTCGGGGGCGTCGACGTCACGGCCACGGCACGCGAGCACGCCCGCGAGATGCTCAGCGGTGCAGCACCCGCCGGTGTCGCGGCGCGGGCGGCGGTGCGGCGGCCCAGGCGCGGCGCGCAGCGCCGCTGAGCCCCGCTCACGGGTGCGTCAGGCGCCGATGCGGGCACGCCTCGCGCCGGCAGTGCCCGTAGAGAATCAGCGAATGGTCGCGGATCTCGAACTTCAGCCGCTCGGCCACCGCGTCCTGACGCGCCTCGATGCCCTCATCGACGAACTCTTCGACGTGGCCGCAGTCAAGACACACGATATGATCGTGGTGCGCACCCTGGTTCAGTTCAAAGACGGCCATGCCGTCCTCGAAGTGATGGCGGGACACGAGTCCGGCGGCCTCGAACTGGGTGAGAACCCGGTAGACGGTCGCGAGCCCGATGTCCTCGTGCGAGTCGAGCAGGTTGCGGTAGATGTCCTCGGCGGACAGATGCCGCGTCTCGCTGCCGGCGAGGATCTCGAGGATCTTCACACGCGGCAGCGTGACTTTCAGGCCGGCTTTACGCAGGTCCTTGCTTTCCACGCGTTGCGATCCTCCGGATGTGGCCGCCGCAGGGAACCGCGGCGGCGCGTGCCCGATCAGGTATGATCCGCCCAATTATTGCCCATCGGACCTCCATGCGACCAGTTCAATTGACTTCTGCTGTGCGTCTCGCCGCTCTGCTCGCGGCGCTCTCGGGCCTGCTCGGCGGCTGCGTCTACCGCATGTCGATCCAGCAGGGCAATTATCTCGACGGCCATACCGTGCGGCAGCTGAAGGTGGGCATGACTCGGGTGCAGGTGCGCTACCTGCTCGGCACCCCGATGATCCAGGACGTCTTCGACACGAACCGCTGGGACTACGTCTACTACTTCAAGCGCGGCTACGTGCAGCGGCCGATCGAGAGCCGCGTGACCGTGTTCTTCCACGACGGCAAGGTGAGCCGCTTCCGGCTGCTCGACGTGCCGAAGGGCCAGCCGATCGCCCCGGGGCTGCTGCCCTCCGTGAAGAAATTCCCGCTGCTGTAACTCAGCGGCGCGCCGATCCGAGGCGCGCGCGCCGGCGCGCGCGCGGATCCTGCAGCAGCGGCCGGTACAGCTCGATGCGGTCCCCGTCGGCCGGCCGCGCATCGCGGGCGCACGGCTCGCCGAAGATCCCGACCGGTGCGCTCTCCCAGGGAACCGGCACGTCGGGCGCCGAGCGGCGCGCGGCGCTCAGTGCCGCCGCGACGTCCGCATCCTGCTCAAGCTCCACCGGCCACAGGAACTGCCGCTGCGCCGTGGCGTAGGCCACCAGGCAGCGCTTGAGCCCTGCGCTCACGGCGCGGCAACCCCTTCGGCCGGCTGCATCGTGCGGCTGCGCGCCACGAAGGCATCGACCAGAGAGCCGACCGTCTCGGCGAAGATGCGCTCGAACAGCACTGCGGAGAGGGAATTCTTGAACTGGAAGCGCAGCAGCAGCTCGACCTGCGTGCCGGCCCCGGCGGGCGTCAGGCGCCACTCGCCCTCGAGCGCGCTGAACGGGCCGTCGACCAGGCGCATGTGCACGCGCTGGTACGGCTCGAGCGCGTTGCGGGTGGTGAACTCCCCGTTGAACGGCCCGCGACGCACGCCGATGGTGGCGACGATCTCACTGTCGCTTCGCGAGAGCACCCGCG
>JAKADE010000669.1 GCA_021820785.1 Pseudomonadota bacterium | reverse complement strand
CTTATCTCCAGGTACTTTCCTGTAAAACTCCTCTTCGGACCGATTGATAGCAGATGAAGGGGGGGCGCTTGACGTGGATCGAGCCGCCCGAGCCGCCGTCGAATCTGCCCCAGAAATCCTCGGAGGAGCGCTGGTACTGCGAGGGCGTCGAGTGCCCGTCTATCATGTCGCCGCCTCTGTCGAGACCGGTATTCCCCTGAATCGAATCCTCGCCGCGAGCTACGCCCAAGCCCGCCCGGCAGCAGACCGTGCGCGGATTGGCGAGGTGCTGCCCAAGGGCACTGTGATCGTGCGTGCCCCGCCGTAGGACGGCTGGATGACGTTTCGGGCCGGCCCCCCTGGCATCCGCTGCAGCGGATCTGCCTCGACAGCCCTCCCGACCTCTACCGGGACCGTTTGCACCGGGCGGCCCGAACCGGTTTTAGCCCAAAGAGCGTGTGGCGGTGGTGCGCCCGGACGCCTGTGGAAGCCCGCGGAGTTTGAGAAATCTTTGCCGTCTTATCGATTTTTGATAAGATTGAAAAACTCCCGATAACTCTTCGAGGCTGCCCCGATGGATCCTCGGCGCAATCCCTACTCTCCCGGTGCCGGTGCCCCGCCCCCGGAGCTCGCTGGCCGCGATGCCGTCATCGAGGACGCTTCCATTGCCCTGGACCGCATCCGCAACGGGCTTCATGCCAAGAGTCTGATGCTGGTAGGGCTGCGCGGTGTCGGCAAGACCGTGCTGCTCAATCGGCTGCACAACGATGCAATGGCCGCGGGATTGGTCACGGTCCTCCTGGAGGCGCCGGAGCAACGCTCGTTGCCGGCACTTCTGGCCCCGTTCCTGCGGATGGGGCTCCTGAAGCTCGATCGAGTCGCGCAGGGCGCTGATCTCGCCAAGCGTGCCCTGCGGGCGCTCGGAGGATTTGTCCAGGCCGCCAAAATCAAATACCACGACATTGAGTTTGGCGTGGACCTGGGCCTCGAGCCCGGTGTGGCGGACAGCGGAGATCTGTCGGCCGACCTGACGAGTCTGTTGCAGGCTGTCGGAGAGGCTGCGCGCGCCTCGAAGACCGCGGTGGCTCTGTTCATCGACGAGCTTCAGTACGTTGCGCAAGGGGAGCTGCAGGCGCTGATCACGGCGTTGCACCGATGCAGTCAACTGCAACTGCCCATCACCCTGGTCGGGGCCGGGTTACCGCTGCTCTATGGGCAGCTGGGGGAGGCCAAGTCGTATGCCGAACGGCTGTTCGATTTCAAGCCGATCGGCGCACTGGCCGTTCCGGCGGCCCAGGCTGCCCTCATTGAGCCTGCCCGCCGGCAACAGGTGGCCTTCAGCGCAGAGGCGCTCGAGGCCATTCTGGATCAGACCCAGTGCTATCCCTACTTCCTGCAGGAGTGGGGTAAGCACGCCTGGAATTACGCCACCCGTTCGCCCATCTCGTTGAGTGATATCCAGGGCGCGCATGACATTGTCGTGGCTGACCTGGATGCCGGATTCTTTCAGGTGCGACTCGATCGTCTGACGCCTTCGGAACAGCGGTATCTGCGGGCCATGGCCGAGCTCGGGCCTGGACCGCACCGTTCCGGAGACGTCGCCCGGGCGCTCAAGATGAAGGTTGAGTCGGCGGCACCGATTCGCTCCGGACTCATCAAGAAGGGCATGGCGTTCAGTCCCGCGCATGGCGAAACCGCCTTCACCGTGCCGCTGTTTGATCAATATCTCAAGCGCGAGATGCCCGCGGGGCCGAGACACTGAGGGATTGAGCGCGCGTGCGCTAGTGTCGATCAGCCGGGGGTCATGACGCCTTCAAAGGAGCCGTGAATATGAGCACAGGCTGGCTTTGGGTGAGCGGGCTGCGGTCGGATTCATCCGGGGCGTCGCTACCGTCAAACCTGTCAAGCACGCGTGGTCTCACGGCGTCGATGCAGTGAGCTACTCTCACGCCCGGGTCATCAAGCTCTCGCCCGATGGCTCGATCCGTGCCGCCATGACGACGGAAGGGAGCGATTACGGGTGCGGCATCGCCGCGAGCATCGCGAAGGTCCGCATCGAGAATCTGGGTCCGGATGGGTGGTTCTGGAACAAATTGATGTACGAAAGTCCTGATAGCGACTGCTCAAATTTCATCGTGAGAACGTGCTGCACATGGCGCGCGGGGTATCGAGAGGCGAACCAAGCGCTGAGGCTTGGTGAGTGACGCAGTTCAAGCCGCGGCGAGCCGATTATGTTGGGTGATCGCAGGGCGCGAGAATGCACTCCGGTGCGAAGAACGGGCTCGGCGATGTGCAATGAACTTGGAGCGGGGTCAGTCCTGGCCAACACCACCGCAGTGCAGTTGCCGTCGGGCACCGGGGGATATGCTTCGATATCTGCTGAACGCTATTCGGCGTTCTGCACCTGTTCGCGGCGGAAGAGCGTATCTATTCGATTTATAAGGTTATTCCGTAGCTCCGCGCCATGGTAGCTACGGGGATGGCTACAGCGCCTTCGAAGGCGGTCGTGCTCCTGGCGGGCGCCCTGGAACTGCGCAGCGTACTGCGAAGCGCGATGGCCGCGATGAGTTCGCAGTACGCTGCGCAGGCCAGGTGGTTGAGTAAAAACACTCAACAATGTGAGCAAAAAGGCAAAACCGAGTTCTGACGCCCTCAGGCCGCTACCCTGGCCACATCGAGCCGATTTCCACACGGCGTCGCCGATCCTCGCCTAGGAGTCTGGG
>JAKADE010000668.1 GCA_021820785.1 Pseudomonadota bacterium | reverse complement strand
ATCAACATCATCGTCATGCCGGCGGTGTTCGCGCTGGCGGCGCTCGCCGGCGCGGCGCTGCGCCGCCGCGCCCGCCAGCACTCCGGGAGCGAGTCATGAAACAACGCCATCTGGCCATCCTGTTCGCCATCAGCTTCGCGGTGCTGCTGCTGGCGGTCTGGGTATCGCACCGGGCGCAGCAGAGCAGCGCGTCGGTTGCCGGCACCCCGGTCCTGCCCGGACTCGCAGCGCACCTCAATGCGCTCACCGAGGTGCGCATCAGCGGCGCCGACGGCCGGCACGTCACGCTGCTCAAGGGCGCGCACCGTTGGCAGGTCAAGCAGCGCGGCTATCCGGCCGACTCCGGCAAGCTGCGCAATCTGCTGATCGACCTCGGGAATCTCAAGGCGGTGGAACGCAAGACCCGACTCGCGGCCGACTACGCGACGCTCGGCGTGCAGTCACCGAGCGCCGCGGGCGCGAGCGGCGTACGCATCGACCTGGTGAGCCCGAAGCACACCTGGTCGCTGATCGTCGGGCACAGTGACGGCGGCAGCGGCGCCTACGTACGGCGTGTCGGTCACAAGCAGAGTCTGCTCGCCACGCCGCTGGTGATGGCCGAGGCGAAGCCGGCGCAGTGGCTGAGCCCGATCATCATCGACCTGCACCATCAGCAGGTGCGCAGCGTCGAGGAGCGTGTCGCGCTCGAGCGGCCGTATCGCATCGAGCGGGCCGCAGCCCAGGATCCTCATTTTCGTGTGCTCGGCATTCCGCCCGGACGCAAGCTCAGCAGTCCGGGCGCGGCCGATGTGCTCGCAAGCGCGCTCTCGAACCTGACGCTCAATGACGTGCGCAAGGCGCTCCCGCCGCCGCGCGGCGTACCGCTCTCGAGCGCCGTGTTCACCACGTTCTCCGGACTGAGTGTGACCGTGAGCGGCTTCCAGACGGCCAAGCACGGGCCGCACTACATCGAGCTCACGGCACGCGCCGTCGGGCCGAAGGCCGCGCGGGCGGCCGCGCACCTCGCGGCCCGCGTGCACGGCTGGCAGTACCGTATTCCCGGCTACAGCTACCGGCAGATCTTCCAGCCGCTCTCGGGGCTGCTGCAGCCGCTGGCCCGGCGCACCGCCCCGGCGCACAAACCGGCCGCCTGAGGCGTGCCTCAGCGGGCGCGGGCGAGCAACAGGAGCGTCACGGTCGCCAGCAGCGTCGTCGGCAGCCACGCGACGATCACCGGATTGAGGTGAAAGACGATGGTGCCGCTCTCGATGAGCCGCTGCAGGAGGAAGAAGCCGATGCCGATGGCGAGCGCGAGCATCGCGCGCGCCCCGGCACCGGCCGAACGCATCGAGCCGAGCACGAATGGCACGGCGAGCAGCACCGCAAATGCGATCGCGACAATGCGCGCGATGCGCGACCAGAAAGCAAACTCGTACTGGCCCGCATCGAGCGAATTGGTGTGCAGGTAGCCGATCAGCTGCCATAGCGAGCGCAACGTCATCTGCTCCGGATCCTGCACGGTAAAGCCGAGAAAGCTCGCCGAGACGTCCGAGTGCAGCACCTTGCTGCCGGGCGGGCGCACCGTGACGCGATCCCCCGTGAAGTGCGAGGCCGTGTAGTGATCGAGCAGCCAGCGGTCGTGGCCGGCCGCCGTGGCGCGCGTGGCATGTCCGACCGCGAGCAGCTGGTGCGTCGGGGAGAGCTGGAAGACCTGCATGCCGCCGAACTGGCGCGAACTCGACTGGCGCGCGACGTTCAGGATCAGATCGCCGTCGCGCACCCACGCCCCGGTTCCGCCACCGAAACTGATGGTGCCGTACTGACTGAACGCGCGCTGCTGGTTGGCCGCCTCCTGCAGCTGCGGGGCCACGAACTCCCCGACCACCGCTTCCAGAGCGATCAGGATTGCCGCGGCGATCAGCGCCGCGCCCGCAAGGCGCGCCACGGACATGCCGGTGGCGCGCAACACGATGATCTCGCTGCCGCGGGCGAGCGCGCCGAGGCCGAGCAGCGAGCCCATCATTGCCGTGATCGGCAGCAGCTGATAGGCCTGCTGGGGCAGGTTCAGCAAGGTGAACCAGAGCGCATCGAGCAGCGTGTAGTGGCCCACGCCGATGTCGCCCTGCTGGCTGATGAAGGCGAACAGCCCGCCGAGCACCAGGAACACCGCCAGCACCAGCATCACCGAGCCGAGGATGGCGCGCACCACGTAACGATCCAGGATGCTCATGCGCGGGCTCCGAGAAAGCGCATCCGGCCGGCGAGCTCGGGACCGCGCATCATCGCCACCGCGAGCAGGATCACCACGGCATGCACCCACCACAGCCCGAGCACAGGCGGGATCCTGCCGTGCCCGAGCCACTCCTCTCCGGCGGAGAGCAGGTTCAGGTACACCACGTACAGCACGAGCGCCACCCACACACGCGCGTAGCGCCCCTGGCGAGGTCTGAGCCGCGAGAGCGGCAGCGCCACGATCGCGAGCACCAAGCACATCAGCGGCAGCGCGATCCGCCACTGCAGCTTCGCCTGTTGGCGCAGATCATGCGAGGCGTACAGCGCCGCGGTCGGCGCCGCATCGAGGTCGGTCACGACCTGATTCGCCGGCGGCATCGGGATCGGCACGGTGTGCTCGGCGAAGCGCATGATCCGAAACTGTGCGCTGCCCGGCACGCCCTCGAAACGCTCCCCGTGATACAGCTCGATGGTCTGGGTCGCACCGTCCGGAG
>JAKADE010000667.1 GCA_021820785.1 Pseudomonadota bacterium | reverse complement strand
GCGGCTGCTTGTCCAGGAGGTTGTTCACACCCAGCCGCACCGTCAACCCGTGCACGACCGGCATGGCCGCGGTCAGGTCGAAGTAGCTGTACGAGCCGATGTGCGCATCCGTGTTGGAAATGCTGCCGTTGGCGATCGTCGCACCGCTGTGCAGAGCCCCCAGCGCCGGGTTCGGGCTGAGTGCATCCAGCGTAACGGCCGAGTAGTAACGCCAGGCCAGCGTCGCCTGCAGGCCGTGCCACGGCGTGAGCCAAGTCGCGGTGAACCGATGCCGCCACTTGGACACCGGCTCGCCGCACACTGGGCCGTAGTAGCCGGCACAGTCGTACTGCGTCGACTTCAGGGCCGCAATGGCACGCTGATAGTACGCACCGATGTACGTACCGGTCATGGCCAACGACATCCGGCCATAGCCGTCCAGACCGAAGTTGTAATGGACATCGACGTCCATGCCCTTCTCGTTGAGCAGGCCGACGTTCTGCTGGGTATCGAACACGTAACCGCTCTGGCCCCACAGAGTTCCGGTGGGTGAACGGTGGATGTCGTTGCAGAGCACGCCCGCGGCGAGACACTCCTTCAGGATCGTGTTGCCACCGAGCGCCTCGATGACGTTCTCGATCTTGATGTCGTAGTAGTCCAGGTTAACGCTGAGGCCCGGAACGTACGACGGCGTCCAGCCGATGCCGAACGAACTCGTGAGCGCCGTCTCCGGCTGCAGGTTCGGGTTGCCGCCCAGCAGGCCGTTGTACTGTGACGCGGCCGCCGGGAGGATATTGCCGTACTGCGCAGCCGTGACACCGGTGAGTTCGCACTGTGCCAGAGTGGCCGACGGGTTCGCTCCTGCGCACGGATCCGACGTTCCATCCAGCGCCACGGTCTGCGCCGCGTACAGCTCGCCAACATTCGGCGCGCGCACCGCGCGGTCGAAGCTGGCGCGCACGCGGTAGTCATGTGACGGTTTCCACGCCGCGCTGAAGCCGAACGTATTGGTGGACACTGCGGTGCCATTCGACCCGTTGAACGGCGAGTAGGCCGAATAACGGTACGAGCCGTCAATGGCCAGGCTCTTGGCGAACGGCTTGTCCTGGATCAGGGGCAACCGGGCCTCGCCGAAGCCTTCACGCACGATCACATCACCCTTGACCGGCAGCGTCGCACCGCCCTGGCCAGCGAGATCGCCGGTCTGGAACTCCATGTCCGGCTGCGTGAAGGACTTGTCGTCGCGGTAGTCGGCACCGACGGCCACCTGCAGACCCGAGTGGGCGGTCGGCAGCATGACGTACTGGCTGAGATCGCCGTTGAACGTCACATTGACGATGGTCTGGGCGATCTGGCCACGGGACACGCCCGGGGTCGACAGCCAAGCAGAGGCCGCCGCCGGGTTCATGTAGGCGCTGCCGCCGTGACCGAAGATATTCCAGGGTACGCAACCGACGCCCAGACCGTTCGAAACGCCCTGCTGCGTGACTGCACACTCTGGCCCGTTCGGACCCATCACGACATTCAGCGCGTCGTTGATACGAGTGACCGACACATCGTTCAGATACGTTTCAGAGAGATTCGTGAAGCCGTACTGGAAGCTCGCATCGTACGACCAGTTGTCGGTGATCTCGCCCTTGGCACCGATCACCTCGCGGAAATCGGTGTGCTCGAGATCATCGACGCGGTTGCCGCCTTCGATGTTGCGCCGGCCGATGTACAGCGAGGCATTCCCGGTCGTGCTACCACCGCACCAGGTACTCACCATGGAGCTGGAGAGGAACGGATTGGAGCAATTGACGGTGAACGGCGTGCCGAGGAACGCACCCGAGGGCGCGATCTGCAGCAGCGCGCGGTCGTCCATGAACATGGAGCTCGAATACACCGTCACGTGGCGGTTGAACGTGTAATGCAGGAAGTCGCCCGCGGTGTAACGCTCATCGGGACGCTGGAAGTAGTTCAGCGGTCCGAAGTTGAAGTCCGCCGCCGGCGAGTAGGGGACCAGCTGGCCGGTCGCCAGGTTGACGCCGTTGTCGTTGTTGCCAAATATGAAGCGGCCCGGATAACCGTTGCTCGATCCCAGGCAAGTGAACTTGCCGCCCGAGTCGTACGGGCCAGCCACGTAGCCCGAACCCAGCGAGCAGGCGCTCACTGAGTACTGCGACTGCAGTGCCGCGTTGATGTTGCGGTAGGTCGCGTAGAAGGTGGCATTGCCCTTGCCGTCCGGCGTATTGATGCCAGCGATGAAATCGATTTCCTTCTGCGCACCCGTCCAGACGCTGGACGGCGCCTGAGCGAAGTTCGTGCCGTAGTTGGAGTTGAAGGACGTGATCGCGTCGCGAACGCCGGCAGTATTGCCGTTCTCGTTCTGGTAGATGCCACCGTTGAACTGCAGTTCCACGCCCTGGAAGTTCTGCTTCAGACGGAAGTTCACCACGCCCGCGACCGCGTCCGCGCCGTAAATCGACGAAGCACCGCCGGTCTGGATCTGCACGCTCGAGATCAGCGCAGTCGGGATCATGTCCAGGTCGGCCGCACCGCCGCTGCGCGGATCGCCCGGCTGCAGGCGCTGACCGTCGACCAGCACCAGGGTGCGATTTGCACCGAGATCGCGCAGGTTGACCGTCGCCGTGCCGTCACCGCCGTTGATGATGTTCGAGCCCTGATCGGCGAACACCTGCGGCAGCTGGTTCAGCATGTCCTCGATGCGGGTCGCGCCCGTCTGCGCA
>JAKADE010000666.1 GCA_021820785.1 Pseudomonadota bacterium | reverse complement strand
TGACCTTCCAGACCGCCAGCGGCGCGCTGCACGTCACCCGCGCCGCGCGCGGGTATGTCATGGATTTTCCCGGCCGCCCGACCCGGCGGATCGAGCCGCCCGCGGCGCTGGCGCGAGCCCTGGGCGCAGCGCCGGTCGAAGTGCGTGCCGATGCCATCAATTACCTGGCCGTGCTCGCGGACGAGCAGGCCGTGCGCTCACTGTCCCCCGACATCGCGGCGATCGCAGCCCTCGATCTGCTCGGGGTGATCGTCACCGCGCGCGGCAGCGGCGAGTACGACTGCGTGAGCCGGTATTTCACGCCGGCGCGAGGCGTTGCCGAGGATCCGGTGACCGGCAGCGCGCACTGCGCGCTCGCGCCGTACTGGGCCGCGACACTCGGCAAGACGCAGCTGCGCGCCTACCAGGCCTCCCGGCGCGGCGGCGAACTGCGCTGCCGCGTGCGTGACGATCGCGTCGAACTCGAAGGCGAGTGCGTCTTCTATCTCGAGGGCGTCGTACAGCTCTGAGCGCCGCTCACACCCCGGGCAGGGCCGCGATGCGTGCCCCGAGCGGGCTGCCGAGGCCCGTGCACGCATCCCACCCGGGGGAAGCGCTGTAACCTCCGTTGTTGCCTCGCGTGATGTCGCGCAGCGCCGCAGGGTGTGCATAGAGCAGCGGATTGAGCCATCCGGCGGGGTGGGTGCCGGCCGCGTTGAGGCGGGCGATCAGTCCCGCCCAGAGCGGCGCGACGGCGCTCGTGCCGCCAAAGACGGCCGAAACCCCGTCGACCACGATTTGATAGCCGGATCGCGGGTCGGCATCCGCAGCCACGTCGGGTACGCCGCGGCGGGGGAGCAATTGGGTCGCCCCCTGCACATCGGTGGTCTGCAGTCCCTCCTGCCACGCAGGCAGCGGAAAGAAGCCACTGACGCCGCCGCCGGTTGCGCCGGCCGCGGGCGTGCCGTCGTTCCACACGGTCTCACTCACAATCGCGTTCGCCGTGGCCGTGACTCGGGTGCCGCCGCAGGCGAGCGCATGCGGACTGGATGCGGGGAAATCCACCTCGTAGACGCCACCGGCGGCACCGTCGGTGGCGCCGCCGTCGCCGGCCGCCACGCACACCGTGATGCCGAGCGCCGCGGCGGCCTGAAACGCCTGATCCATCGCGCGCAGCGCCTGTGCCGACCAGGAGGGTTCCGGGCCACCCCAGCTGATCGAGATCACGGACGGGCGATGCACGGTGTCATGCACCGCCGTGGTCACCGCGTTGAGAAACCCCGCGTCCGTGTTGGGCGCGAAATACACGGCAATGGTCGCCGCCGGGGCAATCGCACCCGCCACCTCGATGTCGAGCATCACTTCACCATCGGCGCTGTTGGGGTTGCCGGTGGGGGCGTTGAGCGCCTGGTCGACCGAGACCGCGACGACGGCGGGCAGCGGCACAGAGAGCGCGCCGAAGTAGGTCCGCAGGTCCGCGGGCCGATAGCCGCCGCCGAGTTCGATCAACGCAATGCACTGACCGGCACCATCGCCGGCGGGAAAGCCGTAGAGCGCCGCCAACTCCACCGCTGAGAAGGCGGCGGCCCGCGGGGCCGTGGCGCGGGAGCGCCGCGGTTTCGGACCGGTGCGGATGCGAAAATGCGGCCGGGCCTGCGGACGGTTGTCGAGTCCGAGCACCGCGACGACCGAATCCGCGAGCTCCGTCGGTACGAACACCGGTCCATGCAGACCGCGGTACGTCCCGCCCGCATGCTCGAATTGCCACAACTCAACGCCGAAGGCGGCATTCATCTGCTGCACGGTGCCACCGAGCGTGACCGTCGAGCGCGCCGGATGTCGGGCGAGCACGGCGAGCCCGTGGGCGGCGGCAAATGCGGCGACGGCATCGAGATCGCTTTCACTCGCGCCATGCGTCTCGGCGAACACCTCGCGCGTCAACGGCGCCGGCCGCGCCCCGCGCGCGAGTTGTTCGAGACGCTCCTGCCACGGCGTGGCGCCGCTCGGGCGCAACATCACGGTGACTTCCAACCGTTCCTCTGCGGCGGCGGGTCGCAGCGCCCGGGCCCCCGGCAGAGGTTCGCGTTCGCTGCCCTGCAGCGCAACTCGGGTCATGAGCACTCCTTCGGCCCGGTGTCCGTCGGGCCTGTTCAAACCCTAGCGCGCTCGCGCCCCGAGCGCCACTTGTGACGACGATTGGCGACAACCGGAGCGCAGCGTGCGGCCGTTGGAGCTCGCTCAGACCGGGATCCGCCGCGCCGTGGCGGCATAATGGAGGCATCTGCCCGCTGTTGCCGCGTGCCGCGGGCGCTGACAGGGGAGACTGACGAATGCGTTCACGTGTCACGACGGGGTCATGTTGGGCTGCCATGGTGCTCGCGGGTGTCGCCGTGTGCCTGGCATCATCGGCGGCGGCACGCGACGTGCCCGCCTATCGGCTGGCGCAGCGCGTTGCCCTCGGGGCCCCCACGAGCTGGGATTACGCGGTATTCGATCCGGCCTCGCGCCGCGTATTCATCGCCCATGGCAATCGTCTGACGGTGGTCGATGCCGACCGCGGGCGCATCGTGGGCGAGGTCGGACCGATCCCCGGCGGGCCGCATGGCGTGGCCTTCGATCACCGCGCCGGTGTCGGCATCACGGATGACGGTGGCCGGGGGCAGGCCGTGATCTTCAGTCTCAGGACGCTGAAGGTGTTGGCACGCCTGAAGATCCAGCGCGGTGCCGAT
>JAKADE010000665.1 GCA_021820785.1 Pseudomonadota bacterium | reverse complement strand
AACCCTCGGCGTGCTGATCGTGGCGCTGGTGGCCGTGACGCTCGGCGGCTGGGTCCGCTTCGATCCAGTGGCCCTCTCGGCAGAGATCTCGTGGGTGGTGGCGGTGCTGATGGCGCTGTACCTGCTCTACATGGCGCTCCTTGCAGGTCTGTCTCGCGAGGAGCGTCGGCGCGTATTTGCCATGCTGGTGCTGTTCAGCGCATCCACCGTGTTCTGGATGGGCTACATGCAGATGTTCGCCTCGTTCAACCTCTTCGCCCAGCAGTACACCGACCGGTACCTGTTCGGCTGGAAGATGCCGGCCGGCGACATGCAGATCATCGATCCGGTGTTCGTCATCGCGCTCGCCCCGGTGTTCGCGGCGCTGTGGGTCTCACTCGGGCGGCGCGGGCGCGACCTGTCGTCGCCGGCGAAATTCGCCTGGGGACTGCTGCTGCTCGGCGCGGGCTTCTGGGTGATGTACATTGCCGCGCTGCGCGTGCTGCATGGGGAGCGGGTCTCCCCGCTGTGGCTGACGGCAACGTACTTTCTCGACGCCTGCGCAGAGCTGTGCCTCTCGCCGGTCGGACTGTCCTCGACCACCAAGCTCGCGCCGCGGCGCTTCGCCGGTCAGACCATGGGCCTGTGGTTCCTCACCCTCGCGCTGGGGAGCATTCTCGCCGGACTGCTCTCCAGTGATTTCAACGCCGCGCACCTGACCACGCTGCCGGCGCTGTTCCTGAAGCTGTTCTGGTGGGGCGTGATCGGCGGCGTGGTGATGTTGCTCGCCACGCCGGCAGTGAAGCGCCTGATGTCGGGCGTGCAGTAGCGGGCGCACCGGAGCGCAGCCACGATGCGACTGATCCGCAAGTTCACCGGGCTCACCGCGCCGCAGCGGCACGCGTACTTCGCTGCGCTCGGCGGCTGGACGCTCGACGCGTTCGATTTCTTCATCTTCATCGTCTCGCTGCATGCGATCGGCACGGACTTCCATGTCAGTCTCACCGCGGTGAGCTTCGGCATCACGCTGACGCTGGCGATGCGTCCCGTGGGCGCGCTGCTGTTCGGGGCGCTGGCGGAGAAGTACGGCCGCCGGCCCATCCTGATCGCCAACGTGCTCTCCTATGCCCTGATCGAGCTCGCCTCGGCGTTTGCCCCGAATCTCACCGTGCTGCTGGTGCTGCGCGCGGCCTTCGGCCTCGCCATGGGCGGGGAGTGGGGCGTCGGCGCCGCGCTCGCGTTCGAGACGCTGCCGGCCGAGGGCCGCGGATTCTTCTCCGGGCTGCTGCAGGAGGGCTACGTGCTCGGCTTCCTGCTCGCCGCCCTGGTCTCGCGGCTGTTTTTCGCCACCGTCGGCTGGCGCGGTCTGTTCGTCATCGGGGCGCTGCCGGCGCTGCTCGTGCTCTACATTCGCCGCGGGGTCGCGGAGTCCCCGGCCTGGCTCGAGGGCCGGCACCGGCGCCGCGCGTCGCTGCGCGAACTGGGGCGCATCGTCGCGGCCAACTCACCGGCGCTGCTGTACATGATCGGGCTGATGGCGCTGTTCAACGCCTTCTCGCACGGTTCGCAGGATCTGTACAAGCCGTTCCTGCTGCAGCGCTACGGCCTCGGGGGGGCCCGCGCCGACGACGTGCTGATACTGATGAACGTCGGGGCGCTGTTCGGCGGGATGTTCTTCGGGGCGCTCTCCGAGCGCATCGGCCGGCGCAAAGCCATCGCCTGCGCCGCGCTGCTCGCGCTGCCGGTGATCCCGCTGTGGACGTACGCGCCGACCGTCCCGCTCGCGGCGCTCGGCGCGGTCCTGATGCAGTTCATGGTGCAGGGCGCCTGGGGCATCGTGCCGGCGCACCTCAACGAGCTGTCCCCGCCCGGCGTGCGGGCCGTGCTGCCGGCCTTCGCCTACCAGTTCGGCAATTTCGCAATGGCGCTGCTCGCGCCCCTGCAGTCGGGCATCGCCGCCCGGCACGGGCACGATCTGGGCACCGTGCTCGCCTGGACGATCGGCATCGTGGCCGTGACCCTCAGCACCGCGACGCTGCTCGGCCGGGAGGCCAGGAGCGCGGCATTCGTCGGCACGGGCGGGACGCACTGAGCGGGACGGCGCGGCGCCGTCCCGCTCCTCGGCGCTCAGTCGGCCGGCTTGACGAACTTCAGCGCGTAGTCATCGGCGTAGCCGATCGCCGCATAGCGCCGGCGCGCCGCGGGCGAACGGTCCGCAAGCGTCGGCGGCAGGAAGAACACCGGGATGTCGCGCGGGTCCTTGGGATTGGCGAGGATCTCGGAGGTTCCGGCGAGCCGCAAGCCGGCCGCCTCGGCCTCGTGGATCACGAACGCCTGCGGCAGACGTGCCAGCGGGAAGCACTTCTCGAGCGGCGTGCCCGGCGCACAACGATGTCCGACGACGCCGAGCACTCCGCCGGGCTTCAGCACGTGATAGGCGCTGCGCATGAAGGCCTCGAGGAACAGCGGCGTCACCTCGTGATGCACGTTCTCGAACATCAGGTCGTGCATGTTGTTGAAGGTGACCACCATGTCGGCCGAATCCGGTGCACCGAGGTGCAGGTAACCGGGCAGCTCGAACGGTTCGCGCCGCACGTTGCCGTAGACCGCGGGGTCGGCCGCGAGCTTGCGCTCAAACGCCAGCGCCGAGCGGTGCGCCCAGCCGCTCGTGCCCGCCACCGGCGAGGTCGCCTCGATCAGCTGGCCATGCGCGTGCAGGAACGGGGCGA
>JAKADE010000664.1 GCA_021820785.1 Pseudomonadota bacterium | reverse complement strand
CAAACAGGGCCAAAACATCGCTCGTGCTCATGAGTACGTCACTTCAGCCAGACACCACGGCGCCGCCCGCAGCAGCGCCTCGATTGAGGAGTTGGCTGGGGTGGAAGGATTCGAACCTCCGAATGGCGGGATCAAAACCCGCTGCCTTACCACTTGGCGACACCCCAGCACTGCAAAAGCCTTCCGCTGCACCCGCCGCGCGTCGCGCGCGGTGCGCAGCCCACCTATGTCAGAAGCGCGTGCAGCGGGGACACGTTCAGGCCCCGCGCAACGAAGCTGCGCCACTTGTCCGGGACTCGTGCCGCGATGCGCTCTGCTTCACTGGGACTGGCCACGGGCGCGAAAATGCACGAACCGGTTCCGGTGAGCCGCGCCGGCACGTATCGCCCCAGCCAGTCGAGCGCCTCGGCCACTTCAGGCCAATGCACCCGCACCACCGGCTCGCAGTCGTTGCGCCCACCGGACTCGAAGAAGGCGCGTATTGTGATGACGGGTGAATTTCGTGTCAATTCAGGGCTCTGGAACACCTCCCGGGTCGACACGCTGACCCCCGGGCGCACGATGACGTACCAGCGCTCCGGCAGGGTCACGGGCTCGAGCCGCTCCCCGACGCCCTCCGCCCAGGCCGAAAAACCTCTAACGAATACAGGCACATCCGCGCCGAGCGGCAGCCCCAGCTCGGCCAGGGCGTCTGCGGTCAGTCCACAACCCCACAGGTGATTCAGCGCCAGCAGTGCCGTGGCCGCATCGGTGCTGCCCCCGCCGAGTCCGCCCCCCACCGGGATGCGCTTGATGACCCGCAGCGTGGCACCGAGCCGCGTGCCCGAGGCTGCCTGCAGCGCCCTGGCGGCCCGCACCGTCAAGTCCTGTTCGCTCGGGACGTCCGCGGGACCACCGAGCCGCTCGATGCGCCCGTCCTCGCGGACCTCGATGCCGATCGTGTCGCACAGGTCGACGATCTGGAACAGCGTCTGCAGCTCGTGGTAGCCGTCCGGGCGCCGCCCCGTCACGTGCAGGAACAGATTGAGCTTCGCCGGCGCCGGCCAGAGCGTCTCGCCCGGCCTCACTGCAGGTGCCATGCGTCCACCACCATGCGCAGCCGTACCGGCCCGCGGCGGACCGTCAGCAGCCGCGGCAGCCACTCGGCGCCGACCGGGCTGTAGGCGAGGTAATCGATCGACCAGCCGGCCTGCTCCAGATGGCTCAGCCGCTGTGTCGCATCGAGCGTGACCTGCGCCGGTCCCGACGGATCGGGCACCCCCAGAATCCAGTAGCGCAGGCTGCGCAGCGGCGGATCGAATCCGAGTTCCCGCTCGAGCGCGGCGCGCGCTGCGGCATTGCCGAGGTGCCTGCCGTGCGAGGTGATGACGCCGAGTTCGCCGGCCCGGTCGCTCACCTGCGTCGCGCCGGCGCCGAACGGTCCACTGAGCACCACGCGCGTGCCCGTGCCGGATTGCACCCAGCGCAGATCGGCGTCGAAACCCTGCGTGCCGACCGCAACCGCGACGCGCCCGGTGAGGTTGAAGCGCTGCTGCGCCTGCAGCAGCGGCCGCCTGATGTGCCAGGCGGTGACGGGCGCCGGCGGCACCGGCACGGTCTGACAGGCGCTCAGGGCGAGCGCCAGGAGCGTGCCCAGGGCCGCAATCGCGCGCGGCCGCCCGGCGCGGGGGGAAGCTTCGAGTGACATGGGGCGGCACTATAGCTCAGGCGGCCCGCCCGGCATCGGGCCCGATGCCTTGTCGCGGCGGCGATGATCCCGGAGAATGCCGCGCCCCGTTCGATCCAGGACCATGAAGGACTCCATCCGCCAGCGGCTCGAGAAGCTCTCCGACCGGTTCGAGGAAGTCGGCCGGCTGCTGGCCTCGCCCGACCTCGACGGCGGCTCGGCACAGTTTCGTGAGCTGTCGGTCGAATATGCCCGGCTGCAGCCGCTGGCTGCGCAGCTGCTCGGGTACCGCGCCCTGGAGCGCGATCTGGCCGCCGCCCGCGAAATGCTCGCCGACGCCGACCCCGGCATGCGTGCACTCGGCGAGGAGGAACAGGTTCGGGCCGCCGCGGCCCTGACGGCCGCCGAGGCGGGCCTCAATGCACTGCTGCTGCCGCAGGACCCGCGTGATGAGAAGAACATCTTCCTCGAAGTGCGCGCCGGCACCGGCGGGGACGAGGCGGCGCTGTTCGCCGGTGACCTGTTTCGCATGTATGCGCGCTACGCGGAGTCCAAGGGCTTCACGGTCGAGGTGCTGAGCGAGAGCGCCGGGGAGCACGGCGGCTACAAGGAGATCATCAGCCGCATCGTCGGGCGCGGCGCGTTCTCGCGCCTGAAGTTCGAGTCCGGCACCCACCGCGTGCAGCGCGTGCCGGCGACCGAGGCCCAGGGCCGCATCCATACCTCGGCCTGCACGGTCGCGATCCTGCCCGAACTCGATGAGATTTCGGCCGTCGAGATCAACCCGGCGGATCTGCGCATCGACACGTACCGCTCCTCGGGGGCCGGCGGTCAGCACGTGAACAAGACCGACTCGGCGGTGCGCATCACGCACCTGCCGAGCGGCATCGTGGTGGAATGTCAGGACGAGCGCTCGCAGCACAAGAATCGCGCGCGCGCGATGGCGTTGCTGCGCGCCCGCCTGCTCGCCGCCGAGCAGGAGAAGCAGGCGAGCGCCCAGGCGCACTCGCGCCGCCTGCAGGTCGGCAGCGGCGATCGCTCCGAGCGGAT
>JAKADE010000663.1 GCA_021820785.1 Pseudomonadota bacterium | reverse complement strand
CCATGCTCCTCCTGCAGGTGTTTGGCGAATTCCACGATCAGGATCGCGTTCTTGCAGGCCAGACCCACCAGCACGACCAGCCCGACCTGCGTGAAGATGTTGTTCGTGCCGTGATCGAGCCACACGCCGGTGATCGCCGCGAGCA
This sequence comes from Pseudomonadota bacterium, assembly GCA_021820785.1. The sequence goes on along the minus strand of JAKADE010000663.1, from coordinate 2,573 downwards.
GACACATCGGCACGATCAGGATGATCGCGAGCGGCAAGCTCAGACTCTCGTACTGTGCGGCGAGCACCAGGAACACGAACAGCGCGCACAGCGGGAAGACGATCTCGCTGGTGTGGCCGGAGATCAGCTGCTGGTAGGACAAGCCGGTCCACTCGAAGTGCATGCCGCGCGGCAGCGTCCGATCGAGAATCCGGGTCATCGCGGCCTGCGCCTGCCCGGAGCTGTATCCGGGCGCCGGTCCGCCGTTGATGTCGGCTGACCGGTAGCCGTTGTAGCGTTGCACGATGTCCGGGCCGAACGTGCGCTGGACGGTGAGGACCGACCCCAGCGGCACCATCTGGCCGGCATCATTGCGTGTCTGCAGCATCGCGATGTCGCTGATGTGCGAACGATATGGCGCGTCGGCTTGCGCAAGCACCTCATAAGTGCGCCCGAAGCGATTGAAATCGTTGATGTAATCCGAGCCCAGGTAGACCTGCAGCGTGCGGAACACATCCTCGAGGTTCACGTGCTCCTGCATCACCTTGGTGCGGTTGACGTTGACCTTCAGCTGCGGCACGTTGATCTGATACGTGCTGAACAGCCCGGCGAGCGCCGGATTGCGGTAGCCCTGCGCCAGCGCCTTCTGCACCGTGTCATACAGCGCCGTGGAGCCCAGATCGCCGCGGTCCTCGACGTTCAGCTGGAAGCCGCCGAGCGTCCCCAGGCCGAGGATGGGCGGCGGCGGGAACACCACCACCATGCCACCCTGGATCGCCGCGAGCTTGCGGTTCAGCGCCGCAGCGATCGCCGGGGCGGACAACGCCGGGGAGCGCCGCTGGCTGAACGGCGTCAGCGGAAAGAACACCAGCCCGGCGCTCGAGCTCGGCACGAAGCCGTTCACCGACATGCCGGCGAACTGCACCGCGTGCGCGACGCCCGGCTGGCGCAGGCCGATCGCGCCGATTTCCTTGATCACCCGGGCCGTGCGTTGCAGCGATGAGGCCGGCGGCAGCTGCGCCACAGCGACCAGGTACTGCTTGTCCTGCTGCGGGATGAAGCCGTTCGGCACGGCGCGAAAGCCCACCACCGTCAGCACGATCAGGCCCGCATAGAGCGCCAGCGCCAGTCCGATCCGCCGGACCGATCCGTTGATCACACCCTGGTAGAGTCTTCCGGCTCGCGTGAAGCCGTGGTTGAAGCGCCGGAAGAACCCGCCGAGCAGCCGGTCCATCAGCCGCGAGAGCCGGTCCGGCTGCGCCCCGTGCGGCTTCAGCAGCACCGCGGCGAGCGCCGGAGAGAGCGTCAGGGAATTGAATGCCGAAATCACGGTCGAGATCGCGATGGTGAGTGCGAACTGCCGGTAGAACTCCCCGGTGAGTCCGCTCACGAATGCGACCGGCACGAACACCGCACACAGCACCAGCGTAATGGCAATGATGGGCCGGCTGACCTCGCTCATGGCCGCCTTGGCCGCCTGGCGCGGACTCTGCCCGCCCTCGATGTGGCGCTCGACGTTCTCCACGACCACGATCGCGTCGTCGACGACGATGCCGATCGCGAGCACCAGCCCGAACAGCGACAGCGTGTTGATCGAGAACCCGCATGCGAGCAGCACCGCGAACGTGCCGATGATAGACACCGGCACGGCGATGAGCGGGATCAGGGACGCCCGCCAGGTCTGCAGGAACAGAATCACCACCAGCACCACGAGCAGCACCGCTTCGAGCAGCGTGTGCACGACCGCATCGATCGACTGGCGCACGAACACGGTCGGATCGTAGACGATCGCGTAGCGCATGCCGCGCGGGAAGTCCTTCGACAGGCGCGCCATCGTGGCGCGCACTTCGGAGGACAGCTGCAGCGCGTTCGACCCCGGCGCCTGGAAGATCGGAATGGCCACCGCGCTCTGGTTGTCGAGGTAGCTGCGGATCCCGTACGACTGCGCGCCCATGTCGATGCGCGCGACGTCCCCGAGCCGCACCACCTGCCCGTTCGTCCCGACCTTCAGCACGATATTGCGGAACTGCGCGGGCGTCTTGAGGCGGCCGACCGCATTCAACGCCAGCTGGAAGGCCGCATGCCGGTCCGGCGGCGCGCCGATCTGACCGGCGGCGACCTGGATGTTCTGCGCACGCACCGCATCGACGACATCGGTGGCGGTGAGCCCGAGGGCGGCGAGCTTCTGCGGATCGAGCCAGATGCGCATCGCATAGTTGCCACCGCCGAAGATCTGCACGTCACCCATCCCCGGCAGCCGCTTCAGCACGTCGCGCACGTTGCGCACGGCGTAGTTGCGCAGGAACAGCGTGTTGTAGCGGTGGTTCGGAGAATACAGGTGGACCACCATCGTCAGGTTCGGCGAACTCTTGGTGGTAGTCACCCCGAGTGCCCGCACTTCGGACGGCAGCCGGGGCAACGCCTGCGAGACCCGGTTCTGCACCAGGACCTGCGCCCGATCGATGTCGGTCCCGACCCGGAACGTGACGGTCAGCGTAAGCGAGCCATCCATCGCGGACGTCGAGGACATGTACAGCATGTTCTTGACGCCGACGATGGCCTGCTCGAGCGGCTCGGCCACCGTCTGTGCGATG
>JAKADE010000034.1 GCA_021820785.1 Pseudomonadota bacterium | reverse complement strand
GAGCGACTGGCGGAGTTGGTGGGCGCCTCGGTGGCGCATCTGGACTGCGCGTTGGGCGCGCTCGTGGTGCCGCAGGGGCCGCTGCGGATTGTCCGCACCGCTGAGGCCGCCGATGGCGCCGAGGATGCGCTCCGTCATCTCGCCGCCCCGGTCCTCAGCTGGGTTCAAAACAAGCATCGACCCCTGGTGGTCAATAAGACGACGGCCTGGAATAGGGGTGCTGCGGCCCGGGGCGCGGCGGTGGCCGTGCGGGTGCTTGCCGTGCCCGTCCACAGTCACGCAAGCCGCCCCGCGGGTGCACTGATGCTGCTGCGTCCGGCGGATGCGCCCGAATTCACCCGCAGACATCTGTCGCTGGCCAAGCATCTGAGCCGTTACATCGCCTCTTGGCTCGAGGCGGACTTCGATGCCCTGACCGGCCTGCGTACCCGCTCGAGCGCGCACAGCCAGGTGCTCTCCTGGGAACGGGCGAGACTGCGAGGCCCGCACAGTGTCATCTTCCTCGGCATCGACCGGTTGGGCATCGTCAATGACACCAAGGGCTTCGATGCCGGAGACGCCCTCATGGTTCGTGTGGCTCAGCTTCTCGCGGGGCCGCATCTGCCGGCCGACGCCGTGGCGGCACACATCTCGAGCGACAAATTTGCACTCGCGCTGCCGAACGTGGACGCCGGGGCCGCGGCCGACCTGGCCCGAGTGCTCCAGCGCGCCGCGGCACGGCTGCCGCTCGAGCTCCCCGCGGCAGGCGACGAGCCGGTGTCCTTGAGTTGCGGCATCGCCTGCTTTAACGACCCCCGCGAGTTCCCGAGCGCGCTCGCACTCGCTCAGCTCGCCTGTCGCGCCGCCAAGGACCACGGGCGGGGGCGCGTCGAGATCTATCAGGACGATGACGACTCGATGATCCGCCGCCGCTCCGACGTGATCGCCGTGATTAGTCTCCGGGAAGCGCTCCACAATGACGCGTTCACGCTCGTTGCGCAGCGGATCATGCCGCTGCAGGGCCGGGGGGATCCGGAGGGCTTCGAGCTGCTGCTGCGCGCCGGGGATGCGGATCACGCGCCCGCGGATCTTCTCTCCGCCGCGCACCGCGGCCAACTCGCCCCGGCGCTCGACTTGTGGGTCGTCGAGCACGCCCTTGCCGCGGCGGCGCCGCACCGCTCGGCGCTGCTCGCGGCAAGCACCTCGTTATCGATCAACATCACGGGGCCTTCTCTGACGGACGCGACCTTTCTCGAGCGCGTCGAGCGACTGATTCGCGGCTCGCGAATCGCCCCCTCGTTGATCACCTTTGAGATCACCGAGACCATTGCGGTGCTGAATCTCACCAAGGCCCTGACGTTCGTGCGCGAACTGCGAGCCATGGGCTGCCGTTTCGCGCTCGATGACTTTGGCACGGGGACCAATTCCCTGAAAAATCTCACGAACCTGCCCGTCGATCACATCAAGATCGATGGTAGCTTCGTCACCGACCTTCTCACCAACCCCCAGTCGGTTGCCATGGTACGCGCGATCGTGAGTCTCGCCCAGGATCTCGGAATCGGAACAGTTGCGGAGTACGCCGAGAACATCAGGATCATCGAGCGATTGCGCGCGCTCGGCGTGCAGTACGCGCAAGGGTACGGCGTGGAAAAGCCGCGCGCATTCCAAGAGGTGCTGAACGAGTTGAGCGCGCGCGAGTCGCAGAGGAGCGCGGTGTTGAGGCGCGAGATTTAGCCCCCATGCGAGATCCACAAACCCTTCGCCTCACTCGGAAGGCGGCAAATGCCTCGGGGGAATCAGGAGGATCCGGGACGAAGGGCGGAACATCGGAGCGACCCACACCAGGAACCCAGGCACAGCGAATCGCGGAAGGGGAAAGACCCATGACCCGTGTGCAGCGAGAGTCTTCGGACTTCGGCCCGCAGAGACAGTCGAGACCGGTCGGATCGAGTCGTTCATGCATTCTGTCAATTAATGCGCCGTTGAGCCACGAACCGTAGTCATCTGATCACAGAGGCGTGTTGGCATGAGCACCCACAAACCCCGCAAACGAGGCAAGCCATCCGGTCGGGTGGTGTTCGATGATCGAGGAAATGCGAGCTGGGACTGGCACGGCGAGACCGACGGCTTGGACGGTGAGATCGATACCCAGAAGCTCAAAAGGATTGGGGCGGACTTGGGCTGCGAGGATGAGCAGGTGCCGGACGGCGGGCCAAACCATGATCCCTACAATCGAACGGTCCCTAGGCAATCCGATCCATCGGGTCCCAAGAGACGCTCGCTGGATGACCTGCGCAAGCTCAGCGAGGAGATCAAAGCCTCGCGCAATTGGAAGGATCGCCGTTCGCGATGAGCATCGCCGCGTTGCTCGGCTCAGTCGGAAACATCGCTTCGCGTACGTCGCCCGCAGATTAGGATCAGGGGCCGTTTTCGGGGAAATCAGTCGGCGGGGAGGAAGTCCGGTGGGCTGATCCAAGCGCCGCACGGATCAGTGCCAAAACCTCAACTCTTGAGTCATGCGGGAAGTCGATAAAGCGTACTTCGGGGGCAGCTTGGTTGGCACTCGCGCTGGGCGTGACGTAGCTGAAGACCCCTTCTCGATTGAAAACCGGGCCTCGCATTGGAGAGCTTCGGTTATGCCTCAACGATTGCGCAAATTGCTTGAATCGTCGGGTTTTTCGGTGGCCTGCCAATCACCTTGACGAGCGTCAATTTCGGGCGTGCCGAAGTGGTATCTAATCGCCGGCCCTGTGGTGCAAACGAAGGAGAGCCTCGGTGAATTCGGTCCGCCATCATTTTGATCATTTGTCCGAGCTCGACGGCGGCGTCGTATTCGAGGGCTTCGGCTCCAGGTTGCCCACCGGGCATATGTTGATGCTCGACCGCATCAATCATGTCGCCAGCGAGGGCGGGGCGTACGGCAAAGGTGAGATCGATGCGGAGCTCGACATTCGCCCCGATCTGTGGTTCTTCGAGTGCCATTTCCCCGGTGATCCGGTGATGCCCGGATGCCTTGGGCTGGATGCGCTGTGGCAGCTCGTCGGCTTCTTTCTCGCCTGGGACGGCCATCATGGCCGGGGCCGCGCGCTCGGTGTCGATGAGGTGCGCTTCACGGGGGAGGTGCTGCCGAGTTCCAAGCAGGTCAGTTATCACGTGGATATCAAGCGGGTGATGGTCCGTAGTCTCGTGATGGCGGTGGCTGACGGTGAGCTCAGAGTCGATGGCCGCCGCATCTACACCGCGAAGGGCCTCAGGGTGGGGTTGTTCACCTCGACGGACGGCTTGGGCGGGCGGGCCGGCACATGAGGCGTGTCGTCGTGACCGGAATGGGGATCGTTTCCTGCCTCGGCAGCGACCTCGAGACCGTGACGGACTCACTGATCCACGGCCGCTGCGGCATCCAGCCGGTAGCGGATTTTGAGAGATTCGGTCTGCGCAGCCAAATCGCGGGCGTGCCGCAGATCGACCTCGATGCGCTGATCGATCGCAAGGATCGGCGCTTCATGGGCGACGCCGCGGCCTACGGCCATGTGGCCATGGCGCGAGCGATCATCGACAGCGGGCTTGCGCCATCCGAGGTTTCTCATCCACGCACCGGGCTGATCGCCGGCTCCGGCGGCGGCTCCTCGGCCAACCAGGTCGAGGCCGCCGACGTGCTGCGCAGCCGGGGCATTCGTCGGGTCGGTCCCTATCGTGTGCCGCGCGCGATGTGCAGCACCGTGGCAGCCTGCCTTGGAACCTCGTACCGCATCAAGGGGCTCAGCTTCTCGGTGAGTTCGGCGTGCGCGACCAGTGCGCATTGCATCGGCGTCGGCATGGAGCAGATTCAGCTCGGCAAGCACGATGTCGTTTTCGCCGGGGGTGGCGACGAGGTGCACTGGACGCTCGCGGCGTTGTTCGACGGGATGGGTGCGCTGTCCTCGGCGTACAACGCCACGCCCGCTCGAGCATCGCGTACGTATGACGCCACGCGCGACGGCTTCGTCATCGCCGGCGGCGCTGGTATTCTCGTGCTGGAGGAAATCGAGCGCGCACGAGCGCGCGGCGCACGGATTTACGCCGAGCTGGTGGGCTATGGCGCCACGGCCGACGGCGCCGACATGGTGGCACCCTCCGGGGAGGGCGCGGTCCGGTGCATGCGCCAGGCACTGGGTACCGTCGAGGGGCCTATCGACTACGTCAATACGCATGGGACCTCGACTGTCCTCGGCGACATCGTCGAGCTCAATGCGTTGCGAGAGGTCTTCGGCGAGAGTATTCCACCGCTGTCCTCGACCAAGCCGCTATCGGGTCATTCGCTTGGTGCGGCGGGCGTGCACGAGGCCATCTACGCCCTGCTGATGCTGAAAGGCGCATTTCTGGTCGCATCCGCGAATATCGATCAGCTCGACTCGGCGGCGGTGGGATTCCCGATTCTGCGGCGGATGCGCGAGGTCGAGGTGCGGACTGTGATGTCCAACAGCTTCGGCTTCGGGGGGGCCAATGCGACCCTGGTGTTCCAGAAAATTTGACCGGCCGGTACACCGCAGAAACACGCGGTGCACACCAGCCCGCAGCCGGGTGTCTGCCGGGCAGGTCTCCGTGGCGGTGGTGAGCGGAGCCTGCGCAAGGGGACGGGGAGGCGCTGCGCCTTGAGCAGCCCGCAGGTGGCGCCCCTCGAGGCGCGCAGGCAGAATGGGATCGATGCGAACTTCGCATCGACACGGCCATCGTCTGCGGGGCACGTGGTACGAAGACATAGCGTCACACTCGTCACGCTGAAATTCGATTTCGTCGTGATTGGAGCCGGGATCGCGGGGGCCTCGTTTGCGGCCCGCCTCGCGGGATGATCCTCCGTCCTGCTTCTGGAGTGCGAGCCACTGCCCGGATATCACACCACCGGTCGCTCGGCCGCATTGTTCGACGCTCGCCTTGCGGGCCGATCTCATTCGATCGCGGCGTTTCATCGGCTATTGGTGGCCATGTGCTCGGTTTCCCGGTGCGGCGCAGACACCGCTCCTACGCGGGCGCAACCGGCCGGTGCGGCCGGCGGGCTCAAACAGCGTCGAGGTCCAGAGGAAGGTCCAGCCGAGGTCGGGCTCGGTCCGCATTGAGGAAGATCGCAGGAACGTGCTCGTCATGCCGCTGATCGCGCGGATTGATCGCGATCAAAACCTGCGCGGGCGACGAGCGCTACAGTGCGCAGCATGGCACACCCATTTGGCCGCTCTTCGCACGCCTTGAGCCCGAGCGCCCCCATGGGGGCCGGCCGCGGCAGCCCTCTTGATGAAGCCGCGGCACTCCAAATTCACGAGTCCATGAGACACATTCTCGAGCGCCAGCACGACGCTCCGGGTCCTGAAGCCGCGGTGGTACACCAGCCGCTCTCTGCAACGCACGGTGGGGAAGCCTGCGGGGCGAGGAACATCACCGCCAGTCCGGCGCTGAGGTCGTGCGCTGCGCTTCCGCCGTTCATGTTGATCGCGGCGAGAACGTCGGCTGCGGTGGCGACGCACATGAGTCGTGGAGGGTCTGATCGGTGCAATCGCTGACGGCATAGATATCGGAAGCGCCGGTGCATCTGCAGGCGTCTGTCATGCTGGTTCCATGTCCGGTGATCGCAACTCCAGTGCGCGTGGGGTCGGGACACAAAGGAGTGGTCGCAGGGCACTCGGCGATCAGCTGGTGGCCGGCTCGCCGCCCCGCTTCGTCAACACGGACTTCCCGCTCCAGTATGCAATCTGATCCGGCGTCTGATTGACCTGAGTGTATTCCAGCTCTTCGAGTTTCTCAGCCCAGAAGGTCGCAGTGAGCGCCTTATCGAGTGCTGGAACTTCGCTCGAAATACAAGCCTCCGCTGCGAGGAGCGGCTGCCTACCTGGCGTTCGCCTTGGCCGGGGGAGCCGTACGGACACCGGTGGACGGCGCGAGCGCATGTAGGGCTCGCTGTCGCTCGTTGCGAGCTGACGTTCTTGACGACGACCGGACTTAGGGACAGACTCTCCTCCGCGTGCTGGTTCCCCGGTTGAGGCCGGGGAGGCAAGAGGGAATGCGGTGAGACGCAAGTCAATGCCGTAGCTACCCCCGTAACTGTAAGCGGCGAGTCCGCGCCCGTGACGGCCACTGGGAAACTGGGAAGGCCGGGCGCAGGATCACGACCCGTGAGCCAGGAGACCTGCCAGTACGGTCACCCAACCGGTGGGCGGGGCGTACCACACGGAGCGGTCATTCGCAGCGGTGACATTGAGACCGATGCGAAGGCCGTGGGATAGCATTCCACAACCACCGATCTCAGACGCGTGTGCGGCGCGAGAGCACTGCATTCGCGATCTGCGTCTGTGCCGTTCGCATCGGCTGTCGTTACCACACCCCTCAAGGGGCACATAAACGGAGCACTGCGATGCGAATGATCCCCCGACCGACTGACTTGCCTCGATGCCCACACAGCGAGCGGGCGATGGAAGCGACGAACTCGCACGATGTGCGGGCGCGGCCAGGTTGTGTGAGCGGCGACGCACGGGGAGCCAGCCCCCGGCCGCGGACCGTTACCGGACACCGTGTGGGGATGGCTCCATGGTGGGTGGCGATCATCGCGAGCATCGCGACCATTGCGACGCCCGCGAGCGCTGCGGACGGGCCCATCGGCGTCTCAACGGTCATCATTTCAGCCGCCACCTTTGCGCAGCCCCTGGCGCAGGCGTTGCCGACCGTGAGCGTGATCACCCGCATACAGATCGAGCAGAGCGGTGTGAAAAACCTCACGACGCTACTGCAGCGGGTGGCCGGCGTGCAGATCACCTCGAACGGCGGGCCTGGGCATACGGCGACGACCTACCTCGAGGGATTCGGTGGCACTGATGCAGGAGTTCTGGTCCTGCTCGATGGCGTGCCGATCACGGCCGAGGACGCCTCCGGTGGCGGTGATTATCTTGAGAATCTCACCACCGATCAGATTGAGCGCATCGAGGTCATTCACGGCAACGTATCGGCAATTTACGGCTCGGGTGCGATTGGCGGTGTCATTCTGATCACCACGCGCCAGGGCGGCCATAAACCTCAGGCGGACCTCTCCGTGACCGCGGGAAGCCGCAACACGGTGACGGTTTCGGCCAACGCCAGCGGTCGGCTTCACGACACACGCGTGCAGGCCGGGGTGAGCCGCTATACGAGCGCCGGCATTCCGTCGATTAACCCGGCACAGAGCACGTTTGTCACCTCGAACCGGTCCGATGGATACCACAACCTGACGGTGAATGGATCTATCGTGCAGGATCTTGGCCAACACGAGCGGCTCGGCGCGCGCGCGTTCTTGAGCGACGGGCGCTACAGCTACGACAACGAAACCGCGGGAGGGCGCACGAGGGAAAGTCTCTTTCAGCTATTTAGCGACAATCGAATCGCTTCGATCTGGAGTTCACGCCTCAGTGTGTCTCGTCAACGCACCGAAAACGTCAACCTCGGCAGCTACCCGGCGGTGTACCGTTCCACCCACCTCGATGTCCTGTGGCGGAATATCGTCCGGCTTTCCAAGGATTGGACGCTAACCGGCGGTGCCACGCATCAGCAGCAGTCGGTCACGAGCGCCGAGCAGGGCAACATTCCGAGCGTCTCGCGCAATGTCACCGCCGTCTTCCTTGGTGCCAATGGCGCGTTCGCCGGAAATGAAATTCAGTTGAACGTGCGACATGACCAGTTCGGAGGATATGCAAGCACCCAGAACACATTCTATGCGGGCTACGGTCGGCAATTGGGTCATGGACTAGAGGCGATCGCCAGCTACTCAAGCGCCTTCAACGTGCCGCCGCTCGGTTATCTTTACTACAGCAACCCGTACTGGGCGGCTAATCCACTCTTGAAGCCCGAATCGGCGCACACGGTGCAGGCGGCGCTACAATGGTCCGGGGCTCCAGCCAATGTACGCTTGACGGTGTTCCAGACCACCGGCAACGACATGTGGGGCTTTGGCTCGACGCCGAACGGGATGACACAGTTTCAAAACATCGCCCGCACGCGTACGCGTGGCGTGGAGCTTGCCGCCCGGGGCACATGGCGGCGCTGGAGCTATGAGGCGAATGTGACCGTGCAGCAGCCACTCGCGCTGAGCGCGATCGGTCATCCGACGTTGCAACGTCTGGCCAGAAGCATGGCTAACGTCAATCTCGACTACGATTTTGGGCAGATAACAGCCGGTTTCCTCATTCATTACACCGGGCCACGGCCGGATGTGGCGTACTCGCCTACATTTACAGCAATTCCCGTGACCCTCGGCAGCTACACCACCGTCAGTCTGAGCGCCGACGGGCCGATCGGTAAAGACTTTCGCTGGAGCATGCGCGCCGAGAACCTGTTCGATAAGCGGTACGAAACTGCCTATAGCTACAATTCCGTGCCCTTCGGGGTGTTCGTGGGACTGACGTGGAGTCCGTTTGGACTCTGAAGCGCCAGCCGTCGGCATGCTCGAGCCATCGCTGTTAATCCATCCTTCCTTCGGCAGGGTGGCGGACAATCCATACTGAGCCCCGAGGCGGGATGTCCTGCGGTGTGTTTCACGGATGAGCCTCGAAAAATCCGGCACATCGGTCTTGCCTGCACGCCGATACCAGGGCGGTATCGGCGTGCAGGTTTTCGCGGCGGAACGATGGTTCGCGGCTGTTCCACGGGGATACCCCCCTCTCAAGCGCGATCAGGCGGCGCCGGGAAGTTATCGTGTCCGGTTCGATAGGTTCCAAGTGGTGCCATCCCAAGCGTCCGTAGCCGCCTCAGCAGAGGCTTGAAGGTGTGCGGTTCAGTCTGCGGAGCGAACAGCAGCCCTGCGACCGTTCCCGAGTGCGAGATCTGCAGGCCAAGCGCGCCGCTGGTGACGCTCAGCGCTCGCAGAGCGTGGAATTCGCGCGTGGCCACGGTGATTTGATTGAGTTCGGCGCTGCGGGTTGCCGCGGCGGCGATTGCAGCTGCATCGTGAGCCTGGAAGGCAGCGCGTGCTTGCTGCACGAGCGCAGTGTAATCGTTCCGCATAGCTTCGCCGCGTGGCCGGGGTAGGCTCAACGTATCGCGCCCAGCGGTCCGCGGATCAGTGTTGACGCTCAGTAACAGGAACTCAGGGATCCATTGTCCCCAGTGCTCGAGGACACGACCCTCACGGTGGGCGAACAGGACTGTGCCGTCGAACATGAGCGGGTCGGAAGCGACCTCAGCGCGGACCGCAAGCCGGGCGAGCAGGGCGGCGTCGGCCTGCGTGCCGCACGCCAGGCATACTGCCCGGAGGGTGGCAAGTACGTCGCTGGTTGAGGAACCCAGTCCGAGCCCAGTCGGTATGGGGCAGCGCAACCTGAGTACGCCGCCGAATGCGGTGGCATCGAGCGCATCGAGTGCCAGTCGGGCCGCGCGCGCCGCTTTCAGCTTGTAGGCGGGATGAACCTCGATCTGTCGTCCTGGTGCTAGCCTGAAACGCGCTTCACTTCCAGCGCCGGGCACTGGCTGGGTGAGTAGACAGGGGACTGGATTGGGGCAAGCCTCTGATTGCGGCCACCATAGCCCCTGGAGAATCTCGCCGTGATGCCGGCCGGCGTGGCCGATGGCGAACCCTGTTCCCGAGACCGGTGTGCGCTGAGGTGAATCCATCAGCCCAGGTGCCATGTCTCGCGGACCGCCAATGGGTTATCGGCGCCTGCCGTTCGCGCGCAGAACAGGGCGGTCGCGTAGTAGGATGACAGGTGCCATGCCGCCGTAGCGTCGACCCCGCAATAGGTCTGCAACAGGAACTGCAGCACGCCCCGGTGTGTCACGACTGCGAGCGTCGTGCACGAGTCGTCCCGCAGCCACTCGTCGACTTGCCTGCTGATGCGCGTCGTGAAATGCGCGTACGGTTCCGCATGGGGCGGTGTAAACGTCGCAAACCCCTGCAGCCAGCGCTGTGCCTGCTCCGGGAAGCGGGTCTGGATTTCGTCCCACCGCAACCCTTCCCAATCGCCAAAGTGCATCTCGCGCAGTGCCAGGCTGAGGGTCGCCTGGATCCCGTGCCCCTCGGCCAGTGCCTCGGCGCAGCGGCGGGCGCGTAGCAGATCGCTGCTGAGGAGGCGATCCAGCGGAACCCGGCCAAGTCTTCGCTGCAAGGCATGCAGCTCGGCCAACCCCGCTGCACTCAAGTCCGGGTCGCTGTACCCGCAAAACGTTCCGGCAAGACCGGTAGCCGGGTGGCGGATCAGAATCAGTTGTCTCATCGCCACGCGCCGCAGAGATAAACGGCAATGCCGACAAGCTGGATGGCCGCGCCGAAGCAGTCGCCGGTCACGCCGCCTATCCGCCGTCTGAAATATAGACCGCTTGCCGCGGTGGCGAGCAGACAGGCCGCCCAGGGGCGCCAGCTGGCCGCGTGCAGACTTGCCACGGTAACCGCGGCGGCGATCAGCGTGCCGAGCGCGATGGCCGTGGGCGAGATGCTGCGGGCGAGCCTCGCGCCCTGTCCCGCGGACGGTCCGCCCTGACGGGCGGAGGGCAGAAAACTCGCGAGCGGCAGCACGCTCCAGCGCGAGAGCGTTTCCGCCGAGACGAAATAGGCGAGTGCATCCTGTGCGGGCAACGCTGCGATGAATGCAATCCTCAGTAACAGAGACAGCGCGACGGCAATCGCGCCGTAACTACCGATTCGACTGTCACGCATGATGGCGAGGACGCGATTGGCGGTTGCTCCGCCACCGAAGCCGTCTGCGCTGTCGGCGAGTCCGTCCTCGTGAAGAGCGCCGGTGATCACCACCAGAAACGCTACGGATGCGGCCGCCGCCGCGATCGCTTTGAGGTGCGGACGCAAAGCGGCGTCGATGCCCGCCGTTGCGAGTCCGAGTAAAGCACCCACCAGGGGGAAGTACGGCGCGACCTCAGCCAGCGCTATCTCACCGAGCCACCGCTCGGGCAGTGGAATGCGCGTGAGAAATTGAACGGCGCCGAGGAGGTTGCGAGCCGGACGCTTCATTCGTTCGCTGTGCTCACTCCTGCCGATGCGAACGTCGCCATCTCCGTCAGAATGTGCATTGCCGAGGTGACGACCGGCATAGCCAGGACGGCTCCGGTCCCCTCGCCGAGGCGCATGCGCAGATCCAGAATGGGTCTGATGCCGATATAGTCGAGCAGATGGGCGTGCCCGGGCTCCTGCGAGCGATGGCCGGCAAGCAGATATTCGCGCACCGGCGGGGCGAGCGCGACGGCGACCGCCGCGGCGGCTGTGGCAATGAATCCGTCGACGATAATGATTTTCCGATGGCGCGCGGCCCCGAGAAAAAAGCCCGTCATCGCCGCGATCTCAAGGCCACCCACGCAGCGCAACGCCTCGAGCGGTGCGGCCCTCTCCGTGTGCCATAGGGGAAGATGCCTATCCAGTGCCTCACCGATCACCTGCTGCTTGATCTGACGTGCCCTCGAGGTGATTCCGGTCCCGGTGCCCGTGACCGCTTCGACCGGCTGACGGGTGAGGGCGGCGGCGAGGGCGCTGGCGGCCGTTGTATTGCCGATGCCCATCTCTCCGGCAGCCACCATGCGTACGTCGCGGCTGTGGGCGTCATGGGCGGCCTCCAGACCGATCTGCAGCGCATCATCGAGCTCGCGTGGCGACATCGCCGGCTCGAGGCGCAGATTGCGGCTGCCGTGCCGTACCTTCCGTTGCCACAATGCGGAGGGAGCGGAGAAATCCGCGTCCACACCCACGTCGATGATCGTCAGCTGCACGTCATGAAGCCGTGCGAGCACGTTGATGGCCGCTCCACCGTGCAGAAAGTTCTCGACCATCTGCGCAGTGACGGCACTCGGATAGGCGCTCACCCCCTCCTGGGTCACGCCATGGTCGGCGGCGAACACATAAGCCGCTTTGCGCAGAGGAACCGACCAACTGCCTTCAGCGATGGCGTAGCACTGCGCGGCGATCGCTTCCAGCTGCCCGAGGCTGCCCGGCGGCTTGGTCAGCTGATCCAGGCGTTGATTGGCCTCCATCCGGAAGCGCTCCTTGGCGGGCCGGATGTGCGTCACTGTCTCCTGCAGCGAAGAGGGAAGGGTATCGCTCATGTCCAATAGACCTTTCTGGTGAAATGCATGCCTTGGATGACGCGTGCGCCGAGGGAACGCGCGCGTGGCATGCCGTTGATGATCATCGGGATCGCCGCGCGGGTGCACGCAGTCTCCAAGGGCCGGCGGGCAGTCACCGAGCTCATTGGGGCTGGCCTTTTAGCTCGAACGGCAGCCCCGCGACGGTGAGCGTGACGCGATCACAGAGCGCCGCCAGCGTCTGATGCAGTTCACCGCTGGCGTCGAGGAATTGGCGCGACAGCTCGTCACGCGGCACGACCCCAAGGCCGGTTTCGTTTCCGACGAGAATGAGCGTACCGCTGACATCCGAAACAGCGGCACAGAGACTGCGACGCTCCTCGTCAAACTGCTCGGGTTTCACGCACAACAGGTTCGTGAGCCAAAGCGTCAGGCACTCGACCAGCAGGCACCGCTCGGGCGATGCGTTGGCGAGCAGCGCGCTGCCGAGGGCGAACGGCTCTTCGAGCGTGATCCACTCCGCTGGGCGGCGCGCGCGATGTTGCCGAATCCGCGCATTCATCTCGGCATCGCCCACATCGATCGCGGTGGCCACATAGACCACCTGACGGGCGCTCGCGCGGGCGCGTTGCTCCGCGAGCCGGCTCTTGCCTGAGCGCACTCCGCCGAGGATCAGATGCTTCATCGCGCGGTGGCCCTTTCCGGCGCACTCCGTGCTGCGGCCGCCGGTTCGATGCCGAGGAGCAACTGTCTCAGGCGCAGGGAACTTTCCACGGCGTCCGCGAGTGTATCGAGCGCACGCTCACGTCGCTCGCGATGATCGAGCGGAATAGGTGCGGCGAGCCCGGCCCAGGCGAGCAGTGCGCGGCACGCGTCCGGCTCTTCGAACAGTCCGTGCACATAGGTGCCGAGGACCTGCCCGTCCGGTGATATGGCCCCGTCCGCTCGTCCGTCCTCGAGCTCGATCAAGGGCCGAGTGAGCGCCGCGCCGCTGCTGCGGCCCATGTGGATCTCGTAGCCGCGGACTGCGGCGCCAGTCAGCGTCAGACGGCCGCTGAGATTGTGCAGCTGTTTTTCTCTCTCCAAAGTGGTGTCCATTTCCAGCCAGCCAAAGCCCAGGCTGGTGCCCGCCGATCCCTCGATCCCGTGGGGATCGGCGATCGTTTCGCCGAGCATCTGCAATCCGCCACAGATGCCGATCAGCCGGCCGCCGTAGCGCAGGTGTCGTGCGAGGCGCTCGCCCCAGCCACGCTCGCGCAGCCAGGCGAGATCGGCGCGCACTGACTTTGAGCCGGGCAGGATGATGAGGTCGGCGTCGGGCACATCGTGCGGGTCCACGGTGTAGCGGAACTCGATCTGCGGGTGCTGGCGCAGCGGATCGAAATCGGTGTGGTTGGAGATTCGCGGCGTGACCGGTACGACCACGCGTAGCCGCGCCGCCTGCGTTGCGGGTGGGTCCGGCTCGCGGCGGATGCCGTCCTCGGCATCGAGGTGCAGGTTCTCGAGGTAGGGCAGCACGCCGAATACCGGCTTGCCGCTGTGCGTCTCGAGCCACTCGAGCCCGGGATCGAGCAGTGCCCGATCGCCGCGGAAGCGATTGATCACGAAGCCGGTGACGCGCGCGCGCTCGGACTCGCTGAGCAGCGCCAGCGTGCCGACCAGCTGCGCGAACACCCCTCCGCGGTCGATGTCCGCGATCAGCGCCACGGGGCAGTCGATGGCCTCGGCGAATCCCATGTTGGCGATAT
>JAKADE010000662.1 GCA_021820785.1 Pseudomonadota bacterium | reverse complement strand
CCGACATGGTACGCGCCTGAAAAGCGCGATCATTTGAATGTAAATGTGTTGCAGAATCATGACAATGCAGCATATATGTCACGTCAATGACGGTTTTGCGACAGAGTCGCGCACATAAATCGGCAACGCCTCGCGCGCCGCGAGCACCCGCCCGGCTTCGACTTCCGGCACGGCGAGGCGCAGCAGGTCCGCCGCCCGCGGCAGCAACCGCTCCCAGCCCGCCGGCACCCCGAGGCCAGTCTGCGCCGCGAGCTGCGGATAGGCGGAAAAACCGCGTCCGGCACCGGCGAGGATCATACCCGGCGGGGCCAGGACCTCGGCCGGCGGGCTGACCCGCTCCGGTCCGCTCGGCGCGGCGAGTCCCGCCCGGCGCGCATACGGAGCCCAGTACACCTCGCCCATGCGCGCATCGTTGCACACCAGCACATGTGCGCAGTCCGGGTCGAGCATCAGGGCGCGCTGTGCCACGGCGGCCAGATCCGAGATCGCCACGACCGGGCGGTCGGCGGCGAAGGCGAGCCCCTGCGTGATACTGGCCGCGAGCCGCACACCGGTGAACGATCCGGGGCCGCGTCCGAACACGATCGCATCGAGCGCACCGAGCCGTACACCGGCTTCGCTCAGCAGCGCCTCGATCATCGGCAACAGATGCTCGGCGTGCCCGCGCGCGCTCTCGAACTCCCGCTCGATCAGCTGCGTACCGATCAGCAGAGCCGCCGAGCAGTTCTCCGTAGCCGTATCGAGGGCCAGCAGCCTCATGCGCCGACCTCCAGAGGCTGCGGTGCGCGCTCGCGCAGGAACTCCAGGGCCTCGGCCGCGAGCCGCGTGCGGCGCATCGGCGGCAGCGCTGCGAGCAGCACCCGCCCGTAACTGCGCGAGGTGAGCCGCGGATCGCAGATCGCCACGACGCCGAAGTCCTGTTCGCTGCGGATCAGCCGCCCCACGCCCTGCTTCAGGGCGAGCGCCGCCTCGGGCAGCTGATAGTCGCGGAACGCGTTGCCGCCGCTCGTCTGCAGATGCTCGATGCGCGCCCGTACCAGCGGATCCTCCGGGGAGGCGAACGGCAGCTTCTCGATGACCACCAGCCGCAGCGCATCGCCCTTGACGTCGACGCCCTCCCAGAAGCTCGCAGTCCCGAACAGCACCGCGTTGCCGTCGGCGCGAAAGCTCTGCAGCAACCGCTCGCGCGGCGCCTCGCCCTGCACCAGCAGCCGGTAGCGCTCGAGCGTGCCGCCGGCGCCGCGCCACAGTGCCGCAGCCCGCTCGAGCGAGCGGTGGCTGGTGAACAACACGAACGCCCCGCCCCCGGAGGCACCGATCAGCTCGTACGCCACGCGCATCACCGCCGCCAGGTGCTCCGGGCTGTTCGGCTCCGGCAGCGCGCTCGGCAGGTACAGCACACTCTGGCGGGCAAAGTCGAAGGGGCTGTCGATGCGCAGCGTATCGGCCTCGGCGAGCCCGAGGCGGCTCGTGAAATGACTGAAGTCCTCCCCGAGCGAGAGCGTCGCGGAGGTGAAGATCCACGCGCACGGGCGCGCGTGGATCAGCGCCTGGAAGCGCGGGGCGATGTCAAAGGGCATCAGGCTCAGCGTGAACCCGCGCCGTTGCGGCTGCACCGAACGGGCCCCCTCCTGAGTCTCACTCGCCCCAATGCGCTCGAGGTTCGCACTGAGCTCACCGCAGCGCTCGGCGAGCGCCGCCAGCGGTGCATCCGACTCACAGCTGCGCAGCCGCTCGGTGAGCCCCTTCAGCTCCACGCGCAGCGTCCCGACGTCCGCGGCGAGCAGCGGCTGTGCCTCGTCCCACTCGAGCCGCGTGCTGCGCCCCTCGAGGGCACGCGCCATGCGCGCCAGGCACAGGCGCACGGCACGCGCGGCGGTGAGCAGCGGTTCGGCGGCCGCCGAGGCCGGCGCGCCCCGCCGGTGCAGGCGGCCTTCCAGATCCGCCAGCAGCGTCTCGATGCGCCGGCTGCCGACTTCGGCGCCGAAGAACTGCGTGGCCAGATCCGGGATCTGGTGCGCCTCATCGAGGATGACCGCATCGGCCGTGCCGAGCAGATCGGCGAATCCATCTTCCTTCAGGGCCAGGTCCGCGAGCAGCAGGTGGTGATTGACGATGACCACGTCGGCCTCGATGGCCGCTCGCCGCGCCAGCGCCACGTGGCAGGAGGCGAATTCCGAGCAGCGCTGCCCGAGGCAGTTGTCGCGCGTCGAGGTGACTTCCCCCCAGACCGGATCGGCATCGGAGAGTCCCGGCACTTCGGCCAGATCGCCCGTGCGGGTGGTGAGCGCCCAGCGGCGGATCCGCTCGAGCGGGGTCTGCGCGCCGGGCAATTCAGCGGACAGCGGCAGCGCCAGCGCAGCCGCACCCTGCGTCAGGCGGTAGCGGCACAGGTAATTGGCCCGCCCCTTCAGCACCGCCACGGTGGCCGGCCGGCCGAGCGCCCGGGCCACGAGCGGCAGGTCTTTGGCGTAGAGCTGATCCTGGAGCGTGCGCGTGCCGGTGGAGATCAGCACCCGGGCCCCGGCGAGCAGTGCCGGAACCAGATAGGCGAAGGTCTTGCCGGTGCCGGTGCCGGCCTCGACCACGAGGGTCTCCCGCCAGGCGATGGCCGCGCTGATCCGCTCGGCCATGCGCCGCTGCGGCTCGCGCACGGTGAAGTCCGCCAGCGCCGCCTCGAGCGGTCCGCCGGCGCCGAATATGTCCTGCAAATCCAGCATCGCG
>JAKADE010000661.1 GCA_021820785.1 Pseudomonadota bacterium | reverse complement strand
GAGCGATACTCTGGCGATCTTCCAGGGAAATCATTCGTCCCCGCCCTCGTGGAAGATCGCCTGCAGTTTTTTTCTCAGCACCAGCAGCGCCGTGGTCTCCGCCAGTGCCTTCTCCTTGCGCCTGAGATCTTTCTCCAGCTCCTTGATCCGCCGACGGTCCGCACGCGTCTCCTGCACCGTCGCCCGCGCTTCCTCGGGTTGCGCCAGCGCGGCGATCGCGCTCTCTCGCCACTGCGCAAGGTCTGAGGGGAAAACCCCTTTCTCGCGACACCAGGCGCTGCGCTGCGCCTCGTCCATCGCCGCGGTCGCGATCACCGACTCGAGCCGCGCCGCCGCTGTCCAGGCCCGCTCGCGAGCGGGCCTGGACAGCGCATCCGCCCGCCACCGTTCCAATGTCGCCACCGACACTCCGATCTCCTGGGATACCCGGGAAACTTCTGCACTCTCAGGCGGTAACAGCCGCGCCACCGCCCGCTCTTTGAATTCGTTGCTGTATCGAGCCACTGTCGTTCCTCAATGCCCCCAAGATTACCGAGGGATCGAGGCGACAACTACTGTGACACAGGGGGCAGCGGTGCGGGCGCGCTTCAGGACTCAGCCGAAGACGCTCCCGACACGTGACCTCGAAGTACGGCTCAACCGTTGCCCCAGCCGTCCCCACCGCTGGGATAGGTGGTGCAGGCGTGCGCGGCGTTGTTGTACTCCGGCTGGATCCAGTACGCATGGCCGTTCAGCTCGACCCGGCTCGGATCGAAGTACACGGTCGACGTCGGACCCGGCACCGCCGGCGGCGGGGGATTGATGGCGAGGAAGCTGCACTCGTCACCGATCTCCTGCCCGAACAGGCCGTTGGCCTCCTCGTTCCACCAGCCCGTCGGCCAGTAGCCCGGGGGATTGCCCACGGTATTCGGGTCGGTGATGGTCTCGAACGTCTCATGCGAGAGGACCGAGTCCGTCGAATCCACCAGCTGACCGTTACCGGTGTTCGGCCGGACCGAGCAGCCGCTCACGTCCTGATACGGCTCCACCGTGTAGATCGCCAGGGTCGAGTTCGGGAATTGCGATGCGTTGTGGTATGCGCAGTACTTGAAGTCGGCCGGGACATCCGGCGAATAGCACGTCCCGGCGACCTGGCACTCATCCTGGCCCGGTGGCAGGAAGATATCGTAGATGGCGTGAAAGCCCGTCGGCAGACCCAACGTGGTAGTCACCTCGTACACGATTTCCTGCATCTGCGCGTCAGAGAGCGCCGCGCCGGCCGGCACGGAGCTCTGGGTCAGGGTCACCTCGATGGGCTTCGGATACACGCGGTACCGATCGCCGTCGTAGGCGTGTACATACTGATCTGTGATGTGAATCATCTGGCTGCGACCCAGATCGCGCAAGAATCCGGCCGGATTACCCCAGCAAGATGCAATGCTCTTGCACGACCCGTTGGGGGTCGAGGTGATGTAGATCATGTACTCGGTGGCTGTCTGAACCGTGCGCCCGCCGTGGTACTCCAGTGTGCCGGGATAGCGGGTCCTCTTATTGTTGTCCTGCCAGTCCCCTGAGGAATCACCGGGACCTCCCCCGCGCATCTCGAACCGCTGCGCGCTCAGCGCAAACTGGCCCGCCGTCGTGTTGGAGTACAGCAGGTGCGGGACGCCCTGATGCGCCTGTGCAACCACACTACGCGCAGCGCCTGACAGATCGACGGTCAGATGCAGCGCCTGCTCGGCAGCCTGGACCGGCGAGCAGGTGAGCACCGTCGCAATCGTCCCGGCCGCCGCGGCCAGCGCGACAGACCATAAACGTGACCTTTGCATGGAGTGACTCCTCGTTTGTTATTTCCATTCGAAGCGGAGAGCTTTCCTGTTGTTATTCAACATTCAGCCCCTTGTCATTGCAGACACCCCGGAGACCGCCTGACGCAGAGAGTCGCAAGTGATGATCAGATCGCCATTTGAGGCACTTGTTTTTCTGGATATCAGTGCATCTTCCCCGAGAGACGCCGATCGAGCATAGTCACCGGATTCCGCGCCTGTCAAGTTTGACAGTTTCGTGTCAGATGACACTGCGATCGACGTACCCACACACTCCTCCATGCGCGCCGACGCGAACCGGGGGAGCCGCCTGGACGGAAATAAACTCCAGTCCCGCGACTGCCGCAACACCGGCTCGCGGTACAGAACGCGGCGACGGAATGCGCCTCGGCGGGACCGCGTTCGCGCAAGCCCCATGCCTCTTTGACCGTTGCACCCTCCTCGCGCCGTTGCTAGGCTGCAACGGATCCGCCGCTGTGGCGCCGCGCGAGGATGCGCAGATGATTTACGTGGCGATTCTGGTGGCCGCCGTATTCCTGCTCATCGCCTTCGCGGTCGAGCAGCTCGATCGGGCGTCCGGCCTGCCCTCGGTCGTCGTGATGATCGCGCTCGGCCTGCTGGCGCAACCGCTGCTCGAGGCCGCGGGATTCGTCGTGCGGGGCATCACGACGATCGTGCCCGTCGCCGGTGCCGTCGCACTGGTACTGATCGTGCTCGAAGGCGCTCTTGACATCGAGCTGCGGCGCGAGCGGTTGAAGCTCGCCGCCACGGCGTTCGTGATGGCGACGCTCGCGCTCCTGCTCTACGGCGGGGTCTTCATGCTCATCGCCGCCAAGGTGCTCGGACTCTCCTACGTCCAGGGTGCGATCCTCGCGACCCCGCTCGCCCTGATCAGCAGTTCCGTCGCCATCCCGGCCAGCCG
>JAKADE010000660.1 GCA_021820785.1 Pseudomonadota bacterium | reverse complement strand
CCGCTTTCGGGGCCCGCAGCGCTGCCCACGGCGAGCCAGTGCGCCTGCGCGGGGTCGCCGGGGGAAAGCCTGAGCAGAAGCGGATCGGCCATCCGTCAATCCTAGCCGAACTCAATTCGGCGTGTCGCTGCGCAGCACCGGGCGCACGGTGCCGTCGGAGTCACGGTAGAGCACCGAGTAGAAGACGAACTCGGTGCCGTCGGCACGCACCACGCTGGTCAGGCGGAACCACTTGGAGGTTTCGGCAAACAGCTGTTGCGCATTGCTCTGCGGGGGCGTGACGTTGCCGTTGCCGCCCGATGGGGTGGTCCGCAGCGTGTTCTGCATGGCCGTTTCCATGTCGCTCAGCGTCGGGAAGCATCCGCCGTTCGCGTTCGCGCGGTCGCGCGCGAACTGGCGCGGGTCGGCGCTGAACTGCACGTGGCCGAGGTAGGCGTCGAGGACCTGCGGTGAGGCGGTGCAGGTGTTGAGCGCGGTGCCGACCGGCAGCGCGGTGACGTACGGAGCGATGCGCTCGAAGCGCGCTCGGCCGAAATTCGGCAGCGCCAGCAGCTCGCTCGCGCTGGTCACCGGGAGGTTCGGGGTGTGGTAGGGCGGGTCCATCTCGAGGTAGGCGCTCGCCGCGGGCGCATCGGCAATCGCCGGCGTCGGGCTCTTGTCGATCCAGTTGACCCAATCATCGGCCCACTGCGGCCTCAGGCCCACCAGCGTCAGCAGCTCGCGGAACGCCTGCAGCTGCTGCGTGTTGACGGTCACGCCGTCGCTGCCGACCACGCTGTTGAGGTTGAAGCGGCCCTGCAGGTCCTCAAGCGACGCCTCGAGCGTCACGCCCGGGGAGACGCTGATCGGGCCGATCGGCTGCGCCCAGACCTGCTCCGGATCGATCTGGCTCGGCTGGTTGCGGAAGGTCTGCTGCAGGCCGTAGGCGGCGAACGCCTCGGTGCCCTCGGTCACGAGCAGCGCCTGATCGTAATCGAACGCGCCAATGGTGCGTCGCGCCGTCATGGCGTTGTGGTAGGCGAGCGAGGCGGCGATCACCGTGGCGAGGGCCACCAGCAGGATCGCCACGAGCAGCGCCACGCCGCGCTCGCGCCGCGGACCGCGTTCGAGCTGGCTGCGCCGGTTCACTCGGCCACCTCGAAGATGCGCACGATCCGCCCCCACTGGCGCGTGCGCAGCGTGACCTCGACGGCGAGCGGGCGCATGCGGTAGTAGCTGTCGAGCGTCCCTTCGGCGCCGGCCACCGGCGGCGGCCACTGGCGCACCCACTGCCGGTTCAGGTCCAGGTAGCGCAGCGTGACCCCGCGCAGGTGACGCAGCAGGTCACGCTCGACGGGGCGGTCGGAGAGCGTCGGGTCGAGCACGTTCCAGTGCTCGCGGATCAGCGTGCCGTGATGGAACACGTAGGCGACGCGCTCGAGCTCCGGGCGCTGCAGGCCGAGCGGGTTGCTCCAGCCGCCGCGCGTGAACTCGGCGAGCGTACCGCCGGTGCCGTTGGTCATCAGCGCCGGCTGCCAGCCGAGGCCGTTCGGCGTGCGGATCGGGCGCGGTGCGAGCTGCACGAAGTCCTGCTCCATGATGCGCAGCGCGCTCTGCAGGTGCACCAGCTGACGCTGGTCGCGGCGGATCGCGCCGCGCGCGCGCAGCGACTGCATGATCACGCCATAGCCGATGGCGAACATGATCGCGGCGATGAAAATTGCCACCAGCAGCTCGAGCAGCGTGAAGCCGCGGGTGCGGGGAGGGGTGTTCATGGCAGTGCATCCGTCTGGCCCAAGGCGCTGCCGGCCGCAGCACCCGGCGCACCCCCGGCGCTGCCGGCCGCCGTTCCGGCGATCGGGCCTGCGATCCACTGCGGCGCGAGCGGGTTTGGCGGGCCGACGGCCCGACCCATGTATCCGGTGACGCTCGCGTACCACTCGTGGTGATCCCGGCCCTTCAGCGGGCGGGTACGCACGACGATGCGCACCACACCCGGCACGCTGGTGTCGCTCACTTTCTGCTGCCAGCGCCACTGGCGTCGGGCGAAGCGCACGTGCCCGGTGCTGGTGCCGGTGTGCGGAAACGTCCCGGCCAGGCGCACGTGCTCGACCTGGTTGAGCGCCACCCACTCGGCGAACGTCTTGTGGCGCAGATACAGCGTGGCCCGGGCCGAGGAGGTGAGTGCCTCGAGCACCGCGGCCATGCCGATGGTCACGATGGCGAGTGCCACCAGTACCTCGATGAGCGTGAATCCGCGCGCCGGTTTCATGAGCGGTGCGCCGCGGCGAGCGAATGCTCGACGATGCGGCCGCGACGGTTCGGCCGAATCACGAACCCCTTGTGGGGTTCGCCATGGCGCCACAGCGTGATGCTGAACGAGGACAGATCGCCGCTCGAATACAACATCACCTGCGGGGCGAGCGTGGCGTCCCTGGCGTGGATTTTTTCGGGCAGCTTCACGGTGCGGCCATCGACGATCACCTTCACCTCGACGCCGGCGGGCAGCGCGCGCGGGCGCAGCGCCTGATCCTCGCTGACGGGCCGCCACTCGTTGTGCCGCACCGCGTAGCTGACGAACCGGTAGCCGTGCGCATCGAACACGATGCCGTAGTCACGCGTCTCGAGCTCCGCCTCGCTGCGCGCATAGCGCATCAGCGCCGCGAGCCGCCGCGACGCGGTGTGCAGCGCCGGATCGTGCCCGGTCAGGTTGATCGACAGCAATACCCCGGCGGTGACCACCCCGAT
>JAKADE010000659.1 GCA_021820785.1 Pseudomonadota bacterium | reverse complement strand
CGCCGCTGTGACTGAAATGCGCCAGCACGTTGGCGAAGTTCAGACGCGCCATCGTGATCTCGCTGAGGCACATCTCGAGGAAGGCGCTGAAGGTGGCGAAGATGCCCTGGCGTCCCGGCTGCGAGCCGAAGCCCGCGGCCGCGGAGTAATTGCCGCGCTCCATGATGCCGCCGCGCACGAACACTTCCGGGTACTTCTTGTGCACGTGGTGCAGGCCGCACGAGCCCTCGAGGTCGTTGTCGAACACCTTGACGCTCGAGAGTCGCTGCTCCGGGGTCATGCCGTCGAGCAGTTCGTTGACGATCTTGCCGAAGTCGTCGCGATTCTTGCCGACGCCGGAGGAACCGCGGTAGGTGAGTGGACTCTTGTCCGTCTGCGCCGCCTTCAGCATGGCGATCGCCGCGTCGTAGCCACCGCGCGCCTGCAGATACTGGATGGCCGTTTCGGTCTTGAGGACCTCGTGTGCGTGCGGGCTGCCTTCGGCGCCGGCGATCCCCGGGGCCATGGGGCGCTTGATGACCACCGCCTGCGGACGCGCATCGCTGAACGCCCGGGCGAGATCGGTGTACAGCGCATCGAGGTCTTCGCCCATCGTGGTGGCGGTCGTCAGGCCGTAGCCGGACAGCGTGCGCGTCAGGTCATACCCGGGCATGTACTGCTGGGGATGGCCGGCGATGGTGACGTTGTTGTCATCGAGGAGCAACTTGATGTTCAGCTGCTGCGCCACGGCGAGGCGCGCGGCCTCGGCGTTGTCGCCTTCCATCTGGCTGCCGTCGGAGCCGAGCAGGATCACGGCCTTGTCCGGGTTCGCCATCGCCACGCCGTTGCAGAACGCCCAGAGGTGTCCGAGTCGCCCGGAGCTGAATTCCACGCCGGGGGTCAGCTTCTTCTCCGGGTGGCCGGGCAGGCCGCTGTCGAATTCGCGGTAATGCAGCAGCCGCTCCGCCGGCATCGCCCCATCGAGCACCGAGAGCAGATACTGGGTCGCGACCCGGTGACCGGCCTCGTCGTAGAAGACGGGCACGATGGGCGCGCCGTTGGCGATGAAGGCCCGCACGATCATCACTTCCGGCACCGTGTCGTACGCGCCGCCGGTGTGGCCCGAGAGCCCGCGCGCGCCGGCGAGGGCCGTGAAGAACACGATCGCGTCGCGGCACAGCTGGATGTTGTGGCGCAGATCGGCCTTTTGCGCATCCGTGAGGGTGCCGAGCTTCGGATCGAGCTTCAGGGGCCGCAGCTGATTGAGATCGATCGGGAAATGTTCATTCGCCATGGGACGTGTCGCCTCCAGCTTCGATGGGTCCGGGGCCGGAATAGTAGCGCATGCCGGCGGACGGACTCGCCCGCCGTGCGGCCCGCGGACCGCCGGGGCGGCGGACCGGCACGTCCGCTGCCCCGGCCGGTGGCTCAGGCCGGAGGCAGTTCGAGCCGCTCGAGATCCTCGAGCAGGCCCGGGCCGCCCGGATGCCAGCCGAGCGTGCGCTGCGTCCAGTCGCTCGAGGCCGGAATGTCCGCCGCCGCAAATGCGCCCAGCCAGCCGAAGTAGCCCTCGGCGTCCCGCGCGGCGAGGGATTTCACCGGCAGGCCCAGGCGCTTGCCGAGGGTGTTCGCGATGGCCCGCAGGGCCACGCCCTGTTCGCCCACCGCGTGGTAGACGGCGCCGGAGTGTGCGCGCTCGAGCGCCAGGCGAAACAGCCGGGCAACGTCCAGCACATGGGCGGCCGGCCAGCGGTTCAGACCTTCTCCGATGTAGGCGAGGTATTGCTTCTCGAGCGCGATGGCGATGCAGCGGCTCACCAGCCCCTGGCGGTGCGTGTCATGGACCTGCGGCAGGCGCACGATGGAGACATTGACGCCCCGGTCGGTGAGCGCCGCGCCAGCGGCTTCCGGGTTGCGCGGCAGGGCGAGGCCGCCGGGTGGCAGTGGCGCCTGTTCGGTCGCCAGGTGACCCGGGGAGAGCAGCCCGGTGCCCGAGGTCAGCACGAACGGACGACCCGAGCCTGCCAGCGCCGAACCGATCGCCTCGATGGCACGCTGCTCCTGCTGACCGCTTTCGGCGAAGCGGGCGAAGTCGTTGAAGACGTCGTGATTGAACGCGAGGTGGATGGCGCCGTCGCACTGCGCTGCGCCCTGCCGGAGGCTGTCCAGGTCATCGAGCGAACCGCGGTGCACCGCCGCGCCAGTCGCGGCCAGGGCGGCCGCCTTGGCTTCATTGCGACACAGTCCAAGGACGTGGTGGCCCGCCCCGATCAACTCCTGCACCAGGGCAGATCCAATGAAGCCCGTGGCTCCGGTGACAAATACACGCATGATGCTGTCGTCCTTCCGTAAGAGGGGAGGGACAACTCTGCGGCAGTGGGATATCCTGGTAAAGAAGTGAGATTATCCTGGTATAAGTTATACCTGTGGACCGACCCGTCACGCCTGAAAACCGACTCGGGACGTACCTGCGGCAGCGCCGGCTGAAGCTCGATCCCGGGGCGCTCGGCTTCGTCACCGGCCGGCGGCGCACCACGGGGCTGCGCCGCGAGGAAGTGGCGCAGCGGGCGAACATCAGCCCGACCTGGTACACCTGGCTCGAGCAGGGCCGAGGCGGAGCCCCCTCGGCCGACGTGCTCGAGCGGATCGCGCATGCGCTGCTGCTCACCGATGCCGAGCGGGAGCACCTGTTCGTGCTCGGCCTGGGCCGGCCGCCCGAAGTGCGCTACCACAGCCGTGCCGGGGTCAC
>JAKADE010000658.1:1254-2732 GCA_021820785.1 Pseudomonadota bacterium | reverse complement strand
GCGAGGAAGCCCTGGTGGAGGTTCAGATCGGCTCGATGCTTTCCATCGTGCACG
The DNA here is from genome assembly GCA_021820785.1 of Pseudomonadota bacterium. Next base: position 2,678 of record JAKADE010000658.1, on the reverse strand, counting down.
TGCTGCACGCTCACCAGGTGCACGTATTTTTCCGCGCCGCGATGTCCAAGGACGAACATGGAGCCGGACCGGAGAGCCTGGAGACTGCCCTGGTGCATCCCGAGGACATCCCCTGGACCGACCTCGCCTTCCCGAGCACGGAGTTCTCGCTGCGCCGCTACCTCGAGGACCGCGCTGCGGGGCGCGAGCTGCATCACTTTGCGACCCTGGAGCGGCGGCTGCGCTGAGTGCGGCACCCCACGGGGCGGCTTTGCGGGGCGCCCGCGCCGCATGGCACAATATTTGGCGTTGCGGACCTCAGCAAATCCGCCGGCACATCCCGGTGCCCGTGCCGCGCGCCGCAGCGCGTCCCGCCGCGGGCGCAGGCATTACAGTCCGTTGATCCAGAAGGAATTCCGATGGCTTTCGTGGTGACTGAAAACTGCATCAAGTGCAAGTACATGGACTGCGTGGAAGTGTGCCCCGTGGATTGCTTTCACGAGGGCCCGAACTTCCTCGTGATCGATCCGGACGAGTGCATCGACTGCACCTTGTGCGAGCCGGAATGCCCGGCTGAGGCGATTTTCTCCGAAGAGGAACTGCCCGCAGGTCAGGAGTCGTTCAAGCCCCTCAATGCCGAGCTGGCCAAGCAGTGGCCGGTGATCACCGAGAAGAAGGAAGCACCCGCCGACGCCAAGGAGTGGGACGGGAAGCCGGGCAAGCTGAAGGAACTGCAGCGCTAGCTCGCGAGCGCCGCGCTCGCGCCGTCACGCTCAGGAACGCGGGTGGTGGCGCGAGTGCAGATCCTTCATCCGCTCGCTCGCCACGTGCGTATAGATCTGCGTCGTCGACAGGTCGCTGTGGCCGAGCAGAATCTGCACCACGCGCAGATCCGCCCCATGGTTCAGCAGATGGGTCGCGAAGGCATGCCGCAGCGTGTGCGGTGAAAGCCCCTTGGCGATGCCCGACTTGCGTGCGTAGCGTTTGATGATGTGCCAGAAGGCCTGACGCGTCATGCGGTCGCCGCGCCGGGTGGGAAACAGGTAATCGGTCTGGCGCTCGAGCAGGATCTCATCGCGCGCCCCATGCACGAACTCGGTCAGCCAGCGTACCGCCTCGTCGCCGAGCGGAATCAACCGTTCGCGGTTGCCCTTGCCGAGGACGCGGATCACGCCCTGATTGAGGTTGATCTGCTCGTAGCGCAGATTGACCAGTTCCGACACACGCAGTCCCGTCGCATACAGCACCTCGAGCATGGTGCGGTCGCGATTGCCGAGCGGGTCGCGCACCACGGGGGCGGCGAGCAGCGCCTCGACTTCCTCTTCGGTGAGGGATTTCGGTAGCGATCGGCCGATCTTCGGCATGGCGATCTGGGCCGTCGGGTCCTCGCGGATCAGGCCCTCGCGCATCAGGTAGCGGAAGAAGCGCCGAAAGCTCGACAGCTG
>JAKADE010000658.1:0-1244 GCA_021820785.1 Pseudomonadota bacterium | reverse complement strand
ACGCGCCACGCAATGAAGTCCTGCAGATCCTGCCGGCTCGTGCCGAGGATCGGAACCTGCCGCTCGGTCAGCCAGCGCGACAGCGCGGTGAGATCGGCGCGGTAAGCCGCGAGCGTATTGGCCGAAAGCCCGCGCTCCATCCACACGGTATCCAGAAAGCGGGTGACCGCCGGATCCGCGTCAGGCTGGAGAGGCTTGGCAATTACGGGAGAATCGTTCGACAATTTCCGTCTCGCTGCTGGTCCGTATGCGCCTTGCGACAGGCTGGGCTCTGTCGGCAGAAACTCCAGCGCCACGGTGGCAAGCGCAGTATGGTGATCATGCGCCGCGCGGCGATGTGATGATGATCACACTCAGGCCCTCTTGTTAACGTAATAGAGAATCCGTTCACAATACCCGACGCGCCGACCGTACGATGCCCCAGAAACCCTCGACATCCGCCCCGCGGCGCTCGCTCGCCCTGCTGCCGCTGAGGCTTGCTTTCTCGCTGTACGCCGCGGCGCTGTTTCTGGTCATGGGCGTGGGGGCGCTGCTGCTCGCCACCGCACTGCCCGGCCTGGAGCGCCGCCGGGCTGCGGCCCGGCGCATGGCACGGCTGCTGCTCGTCGGCGCCGGCATGCGACTGAAAGTGCGGGGACTCGAGCACCTGCCGAGCGGCCAGTGCGTGGTGGTCGCCAACCATGCCAGCTACCTCGACGGCCCGGTCTTCACCGCGGCGCTGCCAGCGCGGTTCGGCTTCGTCATCAAGCGCGAAATGGCCAGCGTACCGCTCGCCGGTGCATTCCTGAAACGCATCGGCTCGCAGTTCGTCGAGCGCTTTGATCGACGGCGCGGCGCGGCCGATGCACTGCGCGTACTGCGCACCGCGAGCGCCGGACAGTCCCTGGTGTTCTTTCCCGAAGGCACGTTCACCCCGACCCCGGGGCTGCTCAAGTTTCACAGCGGCGCCTTCACCACGGCCGCACGGGCCGGCTGCCCGGTGGTACCCGCGGTGGTCCGCGGCACCCGCGCGGCGCTCTCCCCGCGCGGCGAGCTGCCCCGTCCCGCCCGGCTCGAGGTGCAGATCCTGCCGCCCATCGCTCCGCCGGACGTCCCGCCTCCGCAGCGCGCGGCTCTCCTGCGCGAGCAGGCGCGCGCGGCCATCCTCAGCGTGCTTGGGGAGCCGGACCTGTCCTCACATGTTGCGCCGGTAGCGGCCGCCGACCTGGTAGAGGGCGTGGGAGATCTGGCCGAGTGAGCAGACC
>JAKADE010000657.1 GCA_021820785.1 Pseudomonadota bacterium | reverse complement strand
TCATCGTGGAAAACTACACTGTCAGACATGCTGTCCGACGCGCGCTGGCCATTGGCGCGATCGTCGCGGTGGGCGCCGGTGCGATGCTCGCGAACGCGAATCCGGCGCCGACGCCGAAGCCGCAGTCGGACTCCCAGTCGGTGCCTGCACCGGCGGACAAGAATGCAGCTGCCCAACTTCAGACCATCATCGTTACCGGCAGCATGATCCCCAGGCCGGCGTCAGAGACGTCGACGGCCATCACGATCATTACCGCGAAGTCCCTGAAGAACATGGGTCTGACGAACGTCGAGCAGGCCGTCGACAACGTCACTTCGAATATCCCAGGCGTTAACGTCGCGCAATCGGTGGGGCAGTTCACGGGCGGCGGCTCCTTTGCGAACCTTCGCGGCCTGGGCGCTGGCCGTACGCTGGTGCTGCTCGATGGCCATCGCCTGGCGAACAATGTGGTCGCCGGCAATGCGGTTGATTTGAACGGTATTCCGTTCTCGGCCATTCAGAGCATTCAGGTGCTGCGCGAAGGCGCGTCCGCGGAGTACGGCTCGAATGCCATCGCCGGCGTCATCAACTTCATCACCAAGAGAGATTATCAGGGTGGTGAAATCAACGTGGATCTCAACCACCCGCAGGAAACGGGCGGTGGTTCCGGCAATGCGAGCTTCACCTGGGGTCATGGTAGCCTGGTGCGCGACGGCTACAACTTCATGATCACGGGAAGTTACAGCAAGCAACAGGAACTGCAGGCGCAATATCGTTCCTTCGCGGCGACCGGCTACAATCCGGGACGTGGCTTGGCGAACCTCAATGGGTCCTTCGGGCCGTGGCCGGGAGCATATCAAGATGCCAACGGGAATCTGTGGCAGACGGGCTATCCGCAGTGTGCGGGTAACCCGTACTTGACGACCGCGCCGGGCTACTGTGCATATGAATACTCTGCGGCAGTGGATCTGCTCCCTGCGTCGAGCGAATTGTCTGGCTTGGTGTCCTTCACCAAGGAGCTGCCGGACGATAACACCCTGCGGTTGCAATATTTCTACACGCGCTCGAAGGCCACCACGTTCGGTGGGCCGATGACCTACGGCTTCAACATGACGCCTACGGTCGATTCGACCTATTATCCGACGGCGGCCGAATCGGTCTGCTCTGGTGGGGCGGCCAATTGCTCCACGGCAACGCCGGATCTGTCGGGCGGTATTACGGCCTTCTGGACTGATCCGAACAATAATCGGTATTCGGATAACATCAATACCGAGCAGCGCGTCCTGTTGACCTTTGCGGGCGACAATGATGGATGGAATTACACGGCGAATCTGAACTACAGCGTTAACAAGAACACTGCGGGAACTGTTGCCGGTTACCCCAATGAGAATGTGCTCGCGCCGAATGGCGTTCTCAGCCCCCTGATCAATCCGTTCGGGCCGCAAAGTTCGGCGGGCCAGCAGTTGATCAACAGCTCGTACCTCAATGGCGTCTACGCGGACGGCCAGCTGCAACACTGGAGCATCAGCGGGCATGCCCGCCATCGCCTCGGTGATGCGTTCTACAAGGGACACCCGGCTGAGCTGGCGATTGGTGCGGAGGCGCGCGTCGACCGCATCAACTTCGCCTCGACTCCGCTTGCGAATACGCTGTACAACGCGCTGTTCTATCCGCCCACTGCGATCTCGGGCACGCGTCAGGCGCAGGCGATTTACGCGGAACTGTATGTGCCGATGAGCAGTCACCTGGACGTCACGATTTCCGATCGTGAGGACCGGTACAGCGACTTTGGCACGACCAATAACGGCAAGCTGGCGATCCGTTACCAGCCGTCGCGCTATGTCACGTTCCGTGCGGCCGCATCGACGGGCTTCCGGGCGCCGTCGCTCACCGATCTGTATTCCCCGAATACCTTCGGTGCGACGGGCGGTCAAATGGGTCAGGGTAATTCAATCTGCACCTCCGGGAATTACAACACCGAGTTCAGTCACTCGGTTTGCACCAATCAGGGCATGGGGCTCTATGGTGGTAACCGCGGTTTGCAGCCGGAGACCTCGCAGAACTTCGACTTCGGCGTTATCGTCGAGCCGATCACCAACCTTGGCATCACGTTGGACTACTATCGGATCAACCTCAAGAACGCGATTGGGGGAATTCCGAGTGCGGCCATCTACGCCAATCCGACGCAGTTCGCGAGTCAGTATGTCCTGAACGCTGCCGGAACGCTCACGACGGCTCCGGCCGCTCCGTTGCAGTGTCCGACGTACACGGCATCGACCTGCGGCTACATTCTGCAGACGACTCAGAATACGGGCGGCCTCACGACCGACGGGTTCGATCTGAGTGCGCAGTACTTCATGACTACGCGCTACGGAACGTTCCACGCCGATTTGGAAGGAACGCTGATTACGCACTTCCGGGTGCAGGAGTACACGGGCGGGCCGCAGCTTAACTTGCTCGGCTGGTACAACCAGGGCAACCAGCCTGCGATTCGCTGGCAGCACGTTCTGCGTTTCGGCTGGACGAATCCGAGCGGACTCTGGAGCGCTGGCATCACCAATCGCTTCTTCTCGTCTTATATCGATGAGTACCCGAACGGGGCCGGAAACCAGCGGATCGTCGGCAGCCAGTCGACTTGGGACGTGTATACGTCTTACAAGCCGATCAGGCCGCTTACCGTGCTGTTTGGAATTCGGAATGTGTTCAACAAGAATCCTCCGTTCTCCAATCAGACGGGTAACTGGCCGGCAGGCTACA
>JAKADE010000656.1 GCA_021820785.1 Pseudomonadota bacterium | reverse complement strand
GTGAAGGTCACGGTGGCTCCTCCGTCAGTGATACCGATCCCGGGTGGGCGAGCCCCGAAGGCTAGGAGACTTTTTGGAATTTGTCTAGGAGTGTCCCGGGAGCCGATCGGGCATAATGCTGCGCCCGAGAACGCCTCCCCCGTCTCCGGGGAGACCGATGCAGCTCAAGGCCCAGGCCCAAAAAAACGCGCGCCATCCGTTCCGCTTGCTGCTGCGGCTGCGGCTGGCCTTGTTCGGGCACGAAGAACTCTTCGGCATCGTGTTCTGGGCGACGCTGATCGGCATCGCCGGCGCGCTCGCCAGCATCGTGTTCCGGGCCGGCATCCGTCTGTGCATCCGCATCTTCAGCGGCTATTGGACGCAGGCCGAGCACGGCTCGGGTCTCGTTCCCGTCGCGGTGCGCCTCGCCTGGTGGCACCGGGCGATCATCCCGGTCATCGGCGGACTGCTCGCCGGCGCCGTGCTGCTGCTGCTGCGACATCGCTTCGTTTCCTCCAAAGCGGTCGATTACATCGAAGCGGTGAACGTCGGTGACGGCCGGATCGGCTTTCGCGCCTCGATCCTGAAGAGTCTCGGCTCGATGCTCACCATCGCCTCGGGCGGCTCGATCGGCCGCGAGGGTTCGATGGTGCAGCTCGCTGCGATGCTCGGCTCGCGGATCGGGCTGCTGGCGCGCGCGCCGGTGCCGCGGTTGCGCCTGATGGTGGCGTGCGGCGTGGCGGCAGGTATCGCTGCCGCATACAACGCGCCGATCTCCGGGGCGCTGTTCGCCTCGGAGATCGTGCTGGGCTCGATGGCGATGGAGGGATTCGTTCCGCTGGTCATCTCATCGGTGATCTCCAACGCGACGCTGCACCGGGTAACGAATTTCACGCCGGTGTTCTACGTGCCGCACGTCTCGGTGGCGAGCAACTGGGAACTCGTGTTCTATCTCGCGCTCGGCGTACTGCTCGGGCATCTGGCGCCGCCGTTTCTCTCGCTGCTCGATTTCAGCAAATCGAAGTTCGTGAAATTGAACCTGCCGCTGTATTTCCAGCTGGCGCTCGGCGGCCTCGGCGTCGGACTGATCTCCGTGTTCGTGCCCCAGGTCTGGGGCAACGGCTACAGCGTGGTGAGCAGCATGCTGCTCGGCCACCTGGTTGGCTGGACGCTGCTCGCGATCCTGTTGGCGAAGGTGCTTGCCACCGCCTCGACCGTCGGTTCCGGCGGTGTGGGCGGCGTGTTGACGCCCTCGTTGTTCATCGGCTCGGCGGTCGGGACGTTGTTCGGCGGGGTGCTGCAGTGGCTGATGCCGCACGTGATCACGCAGCCGGTCGCCTTCGGAGTCATCGGCATGGGCGGGTTCCTGGCCGCGACCACGCAGGCGCCGCTCACCTCCATCCTGATGATCTTCGAGATGACCGTCGACTACCACGTGGTCCTGCCGCTGATGCTGACGTGTGTGACGGCGTATTTCACCGCCAAGGTCTATCGCCACGGCAATTCGGTCTATACGGCAGCGCTCGCACACACCATCGTCGCGGAGCAGGGCGATGATTGGCGCGTGCGCACCGTCGAGCCGCTGATCAAACCTGCCGCAGTGGTGGTGCCGCGCGGTACGACGCTCGCCGAGGTGTTCGAGCGGCTCTCGCGCCGCTCTGTTCGGCGCGTGTACGTCACGGATGGAGATGAATTGGTCTCCTGGTTCCGACCGCGCGATATTCACGAGCGTCTGCAGAAGGGCGAGATCAATTGGGACACGCCCGTCGAGACCGTCGCGCAGCCGGTCAATCAGGCCCTCTCGCCCGAGATGTCCCTCACCGAGGCGCTCGATGGATTCCTGCGCGAGAAGGCGCGGACCCTGCCGGTCACTCCGGGACAGTGGCGCCACACCCTGATCGGTGAGGTGTCGCGCGACGATGTGCTGCTCGCGATTCGCGATCGCCTGACGGTGACCAAATGAGCCTGTACGCCCTCCTCGCCACGGTACCGCCCGGGCTCGCGGATCTGGCGGCCACCGAGCTCACCGCGCTCGGCGCACAGTCGGTGCGCGAGCGCACCGCGGCCGTGGCTTTCAGCGGTACGCTCGAGACCGCCTACCGCGCGTGCCTCGAGTCGCGGGTCGCCAACCGCATCCTGCTCGAGATTGCACGCTTCGACGCCCCGAGCACCGACGCGTTCTATCTCGGCGCGCGTGCCGTGCCGTGGCAGGAGCACCTGCCGGACGGCGCGAGCCTCGCGTGCGAGTTCACCGGTCGTCATCCGACCATCGACAACAGCCACTTCGGGACGCTGAAACTCAAGGATGCCATCGTCGATGCGGTGCGCACGCTGCGCGGAACGCGCCCGGATGTCGTACGCGATCGGCCCTCGGTGCGTGTGCACGCGCATGCGCACGGGACTGCGGTCACGCTGTACATCGATCTGGCCGGGGAGAGCCTGCACCGGCGCGGCTATCGGGGCGAAGGACTCGCCGCGCCTCTGAAAGAAAATGTGGCCGCCGGCATTCTGCTGCGCAGTCAGTGGCCGCAACTCGCCGCCGAAGGGGCGCAGTTCCTCGATCCGTTGTGCGGTTCGGGCACGCTGGTGATCGAGGCGGCCCTCATCGCCGCCGGCCGTGCCCCGGGGCTGGAGCGCGACTATTTCGGCTTCCTCGGCTGGCGGGGACACGACGCAGCGCTCTGGCAGAGGTTGCGCGCCGAGGCGCGCCAGCGCTGCCGCGCGGCCGCGCCGGATGCCGTGCCGCTGCGCGGCCGG
>JAKADE010000033.1 GCA_021820785.1 Pseudomonadota bacterium | reverse complement strand
GAAGACGTTGCGGGTCAGCTCGGTGAGCTCCCCGAGCGCCTCGAGCACCTGCGCGAGGCTCGCCTCCCCGAGCATGACGCGCTCCGGAGAGCGCTCATCGATCAGCGCCTCCGGCGAGCCCTCCTCCCCGTCCTCCAGCGGCGAGCTGACCTCCCCGGGCCGGCGCGCGGCACGCCGGCGCAAGTCCTTCAGCAGGTTGGCCGCCACCTTGAACACATAGCTCTCGGGGCGCTCGATCGCCTCGAGCTCCCCGGCGCGGAACACCCGCAGCAGCACCTCCTGGGTCAGGTCCTCCGCATTGTCGCGGTCCCGGACCCGGCGCAGGAAGTAACTGCGCAAGGGCGCGGAAAACCGCTCGGCCAGCTGATTGCTGGCGACGAGTTCGACTTTCTCGGGCGGTTGACTCATGGTGGGGACGGGACCGATGGGTGTTTTTACGCTAGCACATCCGGGCGGTTCAACCAAAACGGGCAAAGGCGAGCAGCGCGAGGGTCACCACGATCGCCCCGCCGATCCGGATCGCGATCTGGGCGAAGGGCATCAGCTCCATCCGCTCCGCCGCGGTGAGAATGGCCACGCCGCCCGTACCGCCCTGCCCGGCATGCGTCGCGTTCACGATTGCCGCCTCGATCGGATACAGGTTCACCCTGCGGCCCACCCAGAAGCCGACCCCGACCAGGGTGATCACCGTGGCCGCGATGGTCACGAGGTTGGCCGGCGCGAGCGCCGACAGCAGGCTCTGCCACGGCGTCCAGGCCACTCCGACCATGAACAGCAGCGGGTATGTGCCGACCCTGGCGAACATCTGGAAGACCGCATCGGCGCCGAGCTGCAGCCGGCGGGTGACCGCCCAGCCGAGTTTCATGGCGACCGCGACGACCAGCATCACCACCGGTGCGGGCAGCTTCCACATCTGGAAGGCGAACTCGCCGACCAGATAGAGCGTCACGGCGGTGATCAGGCCGGAGGCAATGCTCATCACATCGAGGTGCGGCGGCGGTTCGTCGCGGCGCAGGAACTCACCGTCCGCCGCCCCCGGCTGCAGCCGCCCGCCGCCGCTCAGGGCCGGTCGGCGCTTGCCGAGCCAGTTCAAGCCGCCGGCGAGCAGGATCGCGAACAGGCTGCCGATCATCACCGCCGGCAGGATCAGTGCGAACTGGCTGCCGAAGTTCTGGTGCAGCACGCTCGCGTACCCGATCGACAGCGGCGCGGCGCCGTCGCCGACACCGCCGGCCATCACCGGCAGCACCACGTAGAACAGCGCATGCTCGGCACCGAGCCCGAGCACCGTACCGACCGCGGTGCCGACGATCACCGCCGCCAGGGTGCCGACCGCGAGCGGCGCGAAAATGCGCACGAACCCGCGGATGAGGATGGTGCGGTCCATGGCGAACACGCTGCCGACGATCACCGCGGCGATGTAGAGAAACAGATAGTCAGACTGCTTGGTGAACTGCGAGACCACGCTCACCATGTGGGTCGGCAGGATGTGGTAGTAGACCAGCACCGAGGGCAGGAAGGTCGCCAGGATCACCGCGCCGCCCACGGTGCGCAGACCCGGGATGCTCTGGCCGACCTGGGCGCATAGGAAAGACATCAGCACCGTGACGCCGATCATCATCGGCAGTCCCATCGTGACCTTGTCGCCGGCCACGAAATACCACAGCACCAGTGCCAGGATCACCGCGATGGGCACCGGCACGACGCCGAGACGCCAGTCCATCATCCGCTGCAGGGCCTGGGCCCATCGTGGCGGCGTATCACGCATGTCATCTACCCCCTCTTCTGTCGACGAGAGCCGGCCTCGCGGGCACCGGCCCCGGCGCTTTTCGTGCGCCTTACTGGAGTACAGACGCCCGGGCGCGGCAAATCCTCCTGCCCGACCGGTTCGGCCCCGGGCTCAGGTGGCGCCGAACAGCCGGTCGGCCACGAACGGATTGGTGCGCCGTTCGGCCCCGAAGCTCGACATCGGGCCGTGGCCCGGCACGAAGCGCACGTCATCCCCGAGCGGGAACAGCCGCTCGCGGATGGAACGGATCAGCGCCTGGGTGTCCCCGCGCGGGAAGTCGGTGCGCCCCACCGATCCGGCGAACAGCACGTCCCCGACCCAGGCGATGCGCGTCGGACGGTGAAAGAAGACGACGTGCCCCGGGGTGTGGCCCGGGCAATGCAGCACCTCGAGCGTCTCGTCCCCCACACTGACCGTGTCACCGTCTACCAGCCATCGGTCCGGCTCGAACGATTCGGCGGGCGGAAATCCATACTGAGCCGCCGCCGCCGGCAGCGCCTCGATCCAGAACTGGTCGTCCCGACCCGGTCCTTCCACCGGCAAGTGCCGTTCACGCGCCAGCTGGGCCGTCGCCGCGCAATGATCGAGGTGCGCATGCGTCAGCAGGATCTTCGTCAGCGTCAGCCCCCGCCGGTCCGCCTCGGCGAGCAGACGCGGCACGTCCCCGCCCGGATCGACGAGCGCGGCCCGGCCGTGCGCATCCCACAGCAGCGAGCAGTTCTGCTGAAACGCCGTCACCGGCACGATCAGGAACTGCAGCGCGCCGCTCATCGGAGCATCTGCGCGAGCCGCGCCGCGGTTGCTTCCGGCGCCGCATCGCTGGCCTCAAGCGCACAGCTGCGGCCGCGCCGCGGGGCATAGAGCTGCGGCAGAGTGACCTTGAACAGACCAGCCGTCAGCGTATCGGTCGCGGCCCCGAGATGCATCAGACCGGAGTCGGCGCAGACGAAACACTGCACGGCGTCGATCACTGCGGCGACCTCCCGGGTGCGGCGTGAGGAGAACCCCGGCAGCGCCGGGAGCGAGGCGCGTCCCGAGGGCGGGCGGATCTCGATGAACCGGGCCGCCGGCAGGCGCGTGCGCAGCTCGTCGATCAGCCGCTGCCACCACTCGAGCGCGAAGCGCTTCGGACCGGTCGCATGCGTGGCAACGGCGATCACCGGCGAGCACGCCTCGCCCCCGAGCAGCCGGCGGACTTCTCGGCGGCCGTACTCGCGCTCCGCGTCGGTCAGCCGTACGTTGAGCGTCACCTCGTCGGCGCGCGCGGACTTCGGGTCCAGGCCGAACAGCGCGCGGCGCGCCAGGTAAACCGGATAGGCGCCCATGTGCCGCGGCGCATCCTGGAACGGCACGCTGACATCGACACCCTGCTCGGCGCGCGCGATGGTGAACCCGACCTTCAGTGCCCCGGCGAGGTGGCGAGTCATAAAACGCGCCGTCCAGGAGTTCGGGCACGGGTCGATGATGACGTCGTAGCGCTTGCGTCGCACCGCGAGCAGCGTGCGCAGGTAGTTCAGCGGATGGCGGACCCCGCGAAACGGCAGGGCATGCACGCGCCGCACGGCGGGAAATTCCTGGAAGATCTCCGCCGCGGCCGGACAGGCGGTGAGAATTTCGATCTGCGCCTCGGGCAGCGAGTGCTGCAGCTCCTCGACCAGCGGCGTCAGCAGCACCGTGTTGCCGAGGCGGGTATTGGGGCGGCAGATCAGGATGGAGGCGCCGGCGCCGAGTTCGGGGCGCACGGCGGGCGCGGCGGCAACGGAGGTTTCAGCCCGGGACATCCGCGCATTGTCGCCGATGTCCCGGGCCGAAAACAGGTCGCTGCGGCGACGTGGCTACTGCACGCTGTAGCCGCGTGCGTGCAGGCAGGCGGCGAACGCCCGACGGTAATCGGCGCGCTCACCGGCAGTGGCCTGGGCGTCCTGGCGCGCGTTCAGCGGATCGAAGCCGCTCTGCGCCACGGCCCAGGTGTTGCACGCGTAACGGTCGTTTGCGCTCTGCTGCGCATCCTGGCCCTTCAGCGGCGTGACGCGCAGGCTGAGCACCCCGCCGCCCCCGCTGGCGTACTGCGGAGCGGGCGGCGGGCCCGATGCCGGTGCAGACGGCGCCGCCTGCACTGCGACCGGCGGCGGATCGGTCACCACGTACCCGTCGTAGTAGGGATTCCAGGCGTAATAGACGCGGTTGACGTAGTAGTACGGCACCCCGCCGAACGTGAGGGTCACGGCGCCGAACGGAATGGTGGTCATGAACCACGGATAGTGCCAGCCGTAATTGACCGGGGGCCAGTAATACCCGCCCCAGTATCCGCCGAGCCAGGCGGCTCCGTGCCAATCGCGGTGGTCCCAGTCGTCACCGCCCCAGCCGGCATGCCAGCGATCGGCGCGCCAGCCGCCATCGTACCCGTCCCAGTGATCCTCGCCGTGCCAATGGTGATCGCCACCATCGTGCCAATGACGGTCTTCCCCGCCCTGCCAATGCGAGTCCCCGCCCCCGTGCCACTCGTCGCGCTGCGCTCCGCCGGCATGCCAGGCAACCTGCGGGCCATGCCCCATCCAATGCTGCCCGTGCGGCTGCGGTCCGCCGCCCCGCGGCGCCTGGAAACGTCCGCCGCGCGGCCCGTGGTCGGCGGCGAAGTGCGCGTTGAAGGCATGCCCCCGTGGCGGATCGGCATGGGCCGCAGCGGACGCGAACAGCAGCGTCAGCACGGCGGCAAGACCCGCCGCGGCGTGCGCGAGACGACCGGCCGGCGAGCGGGTCGTGACCGGGCTTGAAGTGAACATGGTGTCCTCCTGCAGCTCGCCGGCTCCCGGCCGAGAGACCCGGGCGCTGCGATACAACGCATTAGACCACCCTCGGCCTGCGCCGTTCAAACCGCGCCGCGGCACGGCGGCTAGGCCTCGCTCGACGCCGCCGGTGGCGCTTCCCCGGGCGGTGCGCCGGGGCCATCGGCCGCTTCGGGCTCGAGTGGCGCGAAGGGCTCCTCGGCGGCATCGGCGGCATCGGCGCCTGCAGCCGGCGCCGCGTCGATCTGCGCCGGCGCCTCCTCCGGCACGGCCGAGATGACCTTGACCTGCGGTGCTTCGAGGTGGCGGCGCTGCAGCATCAGGGTGTTCTCCAGCAGCAGCGCGATGCCTTCGGGCAGGAACTGGATCGTCTTCGAGGAGCTGCGCGGCATGGGCACGCGCATCGTCAGGCAGTAATTGACGATGGCGGCGGCGATGAGCGGCAGCGTATAGGTGCGCTCAACCACCTCCTGGTTGGGCGGGCGGACCGAGAGCACCACTCTGCGCGAACGGTCGTCCTCGCCGTCGTGTACGGTGACCGCCACCAGCGCGGCGTTCGCCGGCCAGCGGCCGTGCTTGATCTCCAGTTCGATGAGGGCATCGACGACCGTGTCGAAGGGCAACAGCAGCCGCCGCGACTCGTGGATGAGTGTGTTGGCCATGGTAGTCCTGCAGCGCAATCCGCAATGCCCGGGCGTGGGGGGCCGAAATCGAGCGGCAAAAGTATAGTGAATTCCTCACCCGCACACCATGGACGCGCCCCCGGCGCCCCGGGGCGCAACTGCGTTCCCCGGCGGTACAACATCACGGCCATGCACTCTGCGCGTGTCGCGAGTGACCTTCTGACCCACCGCATCGTGCGGGCCAGGCGCCGCACCGACAGCGGGGTGCGGACCGCGCTCAGTGCGCCGGATGGATGGTGCCGGCCGCTTCGCCGAACCCGATGCGCCGCAACCCTGCCCGCTCGCACCATGCGCGCAGGATGACCCGGTCGCCGTCGGCGAGAAATGTACGGGTCTCTCCGTCCGGCAGCATCACGGGCTGCTTGCCCCCGCCGGTCAGCTCCAGCAGCGAGCCGGCCTCCTGCGGCTGCGGCCCGGACTGCGTACCGGTCCCGAGCAGATCGCCCGGCGCGAGGTTGCAACCGTTGACGGTGTGATGCGTGACCATCTGCGCCACCGACCAGTAGCTGTCGCGGAAATTCGATTGCGACAGCTGCACCGGCGCCATGCCGCGCTCGCGCATCCGGGCCGTCTCGAGCGCCACCGACAGCGAGATGTCGAGGGCTCCGGCTGCGCGCAGTGCCTCGCCGTCCAGATACGGCAGTGGCTGGGGATCCTCCGCCGGCCGCTGCCACGGCGCGCGAAACGGCGCGAGTGCCTCGAGCGTCACCACCCACGGCGAAACGGTGGTGGCGAAATTCTTGGCGAGAAACGGTCCGAGCGGCTGGTACTCCCAGGCCTGCACGTCGCGCGCCGACCAGTCGTTGAGCAGACACAGACCGAACACGTGCCGCTCGGCGTGCTCGAGCGCGATGGGCTCCCCGAGCGCGTTGCCCGACCCGATGAGCACGCCGAGCTCGAGCTCATAATCCAACCGCTCGCTCGGGGCGAGGTGCGGCCGCTCGGCCCCGCGCGGCATCAGCTGCCCGTGCGGGCGGCGCACCTGCTGTCCGCTGACGACGATCGACGAGGCGCGTCCGTGATAGGCGATCGGCACCCACTTGTAGTTCGGCAGCAGGGGCTGATCGGGCCTGAACAGCCGCCCGACCGCCGTGGCGTGATGGATCGAGGTGTAGAAATCGGTGTAATCGCCGATGTGCGCCGGCACGGCAAACTCGGCCCGTGACTGCGGCACCAGTGCCGAGGCGAGCGCCGTGGCGTGCGGGCAGCCGCGGCGCAGCAGCTCCGAGAGCGTGCGGCGCAGTGCCAGTGCGGCGCCGGGTCCCAGCGCCATCAGCCCGTTCAGTGCCGGTGCGGCGCAGGCGGCGAGCGCCTCGGCCGCGGGTCCCGAGCGCGGCGCGGCCGACCCGAGCGCGGTCAGATCGAGGACGGCATCGCCGATGCCGACCCCGCAGCGCAGCGGCTCGCCGCTGCCGGCGCGGCGGAACACCGCGAACGGCAGGTTCTGCAGCGGGAAATCGCACTCGGGGCGGTTGGCCGAGTCCACCCAGCTGGTGAGGCTCGGGTCATGCGTGACATCGATGCTGCGCATGGGGGGCTCAGCGCGGCTCACGCGCATTCGGATCGAACCGCCTGGCCAACCCCTGCCAGCAGCGGACATAGTCGCGCTGGCGCTGCGGCAGCGCCAGCGCCTGCGGGGTCGGGCGGATCAGCGTGCGGGTTTCGAACATGAACGCCATGGTATCGGTGATGTGCTGCGGCACGGTGGTATCGGCCCGGCTCGCGCGCTCGAAGGTCTCGGCATCCGGGCCGTGTCCGCTCATGCAGTTGTGCAGCGACGCCCCGCCGGGCTCGAAGCCGCTCGCCTTGGCATCGTAGCGGCCGTGCACGAGGCCCATGAACTCGCTGGCGATGTTGCGGTGGAACCAGGGCGGACGGAACGTGTCCTGCATCACCAGCCAGCGCGGCGGGAAGATCACGAAGTCGATCGCATCGACCCCCGGAGTATCGCTCACCGAGTGCAGCACGAGGAATATCGACGGATCCGGGTGGTCGTAGCTCACCGATCCGAGGGTGTTGAAGCGGCGCAGGTCATATTTGTACGGCGCGTGATTGCCGTGCCAGGCGACGACATCGAGCGGCGAGTGGTCGAGCTCGGCACGGAACAGCGCCCCCCCGAACTTCGCCACCAGCTCCATCGGCCCGTCCCGGTCCTCGTACCACGCGACGGGGCTGAGGAAATCGCGCGGGTTGGCGAGCCCGTTGGCGCCGATCGGCCCGAGGTCGGGCAGTTTAAACGGCGCCCCGTAGTTCTCGCAGAGGTAGCCGCGCGCCTGCGCCTCGAGCAACTCGACCCGAAAACGCACCCCGCGGGGGATGACGGCAATCTCCTGCGGCTGAACATCGAGCCGCCCGAGTTCGCTCACCAGGCGCAGCCCGCCCCGTTCCGGCACGATCAGCAGTTCGCCGTCAGCGTCGTAGAAGAACCGGTCGTGCATCGAGCGGTTGGCCCGGTACCAGTGGATGGCGCAACCGCTGTGCGCATCGCTCGCGCCGCTGCCGCCGACACTGAACAGGCCATCGATGAAATCCGTCGGCTCGCTGGGCATCGGCAGCGCGCTCCAGCGCAGCGGATCGGGCACCGGCGCGCAGCTCCCGAAGTGCCCGACGAGGCCCGGATGTGCGAGCGGCTCGAACGGCCCCTGCACCGCCGCCGGCCGGATGCGGTACAGCCAGCTGCGCCGGTTGGCGTGACGCGGCGCCGTGAAGGCGGTCCCGGAGAGCTGCTCGGCATACAGGCCGTACGGGCAGCGCTGCGGAGAATTGCGGCCTTCGGGCAAGGCTCCCGGCAGCGCCTCGGTGGCGAAGTGATTGCCGAAGCCGCTGAGGTACTCCGGCGGTGCGGTGGCGGATGCGGAGCGCATGGCGAACTCCCGGTATGCTTTAGGCTATGATGACACAAATGGTTGCGCGCGCAACCGTATGGGAGAGCCTCCGGTGACTGCCCGTCCGCCCTCCGAGCAGACGCTCGAACTTGCCGCGTTCGTACCGTTTCGTCTGAACCGTCTCGCAGCGGGCGTCAGCGAGCACCTGGCGGTCGTGTATCAACGGCGCTTCGGACTCGACATTCCGCAGTGGCGGGTGATGGCCACCGTGGGACCGCAGCAGGCCTGTACCGCCCAGTCCATCGCCGCCAGCACCCGCATGCACAAGACCCGCGTCAGCCGCGCCATCGCCGAACTCGAAGCCCGACAGCTCGTCGAGCGCGCCTCGAGCACCGCGGACCGGCGCGAACGCGAGATCCGCCTGACCAAGGCCGGCCGGCGCGTGTACGGCGAGCTCGTGCCGCTTGCGCTGGCGCGCGAGGCCGCCCTGCTCGAGTGCCTCTCGCCGGAACAGCTGTGCGGCTTTCTCGGCGCCCTGGACACCCTCGAGCGCTATTTGCACCTGGAGAACTGATGCGAACCGTCCGAAGGATTCGCGCCGCGGCGCTCGCCGCGACGCTGCTGAGCACGCTGGGCATTGCCGCCGCGAGCCCCCCCGCGCCCGACATCCAGCTGGCGAGCTCAGCGCAACTGGTGCTTCAGGGCAGCATCCATCGCCGCGACATCGTGCTGCACGTGACGCGGGCCGCCGGCGGCGCTCCGATCGAGGGCGCCGGCAATCTCACCGCGCAGCTCGGGGGCCGCGCCGTGCCGGTGGCGGCCCGCGGCGCGTCCTACGTGCTCTCGACTCGAGGGTTCAAAGGCGGGCCACAGGTTCTGCAGGTGGTCGTGGCCCACGACGGAATTCACGAACTGCTCAGCACCACGGTGCGCCTGCCGAAGCCGCCCGACCGGCTCGCGGCGCTGGAGAAGCACGGCTATGCGGCCTGGTGGGTCCTCAACATCGTGGTGCTGCTGCTCGCGGCGCGGCTGATCATGCGCCGCAAGAAGCCGGCCCCGCGCGCCCCCTAGGGGCGCGCGGGCGCGCTCAGTGCAGGACCCGCGCGCACAGATCGAGCAGTGGTGCGGGCAGGATACCGAGCACCAGCACCGCAGCGGCATTGATGCCGAGCGCCAGGCGCACTCCGAATGAGCGCACCGTATCGGGCAGCGACTCCGGCGCCTCATCGAAGTACATCAGCTTCACCACCCGCAGGTAGTAGAAGGCGCCGACCACCGACATCAGCACGGCGATCACCACCAGCCAGAGGTGCTGGGTCTCCCACAACGCCTGGATGATGCGCAGCTTGGCCCAGAACCCGACGAACGGCGGCACGCCGGCGGTCGAGAACATCAGCATGGCCATGGCGAGCGCCAGCAGCGGATCGCGCCGGTACAGGCCCTTGTAGTGCTCGAGCTTGTCGGCCTCGAATCCCTTGCGGCTCGCCAGAATGACCACGCCGAAGAATCCGAGCGCCATCAGCACGTATACCAGCGTGTAGTACAGCGCCGCGCTGTAGCCGTCCGCCGTGCCCGAGGCGAAGCCGAGCACGATGAAGCCCACGTGCGAGATGGTCGAGTACGCCAGCATGCGCTTGATGTTGGTCTGCGCGATGGCCACGACGTTGCCGACGACGAGAGTCAGCACCGCGAGCGGCACGAGCATCGCCGCCCAGTCGACCGTGACCCCGGCCAGGCCGTGCGCCAGCAGCCGCAGCGCGAGCGCGAAGTAGCCGATCTTCGGCGCCGTGCCGACGAACAGCGTGACGCTGGTGGGCGCCCCGTCGTACACGTCGGGCAGCCACATGTGGAACGGGACTGCGCCGAGCTTGAAGGCGACCGCCACCACGATGAACGTCAGCCCCAGGATCACCCCGAGGTTGTGCGGGGCGCTGAGCGCGACGGCAATCCCGTCGAGGCCCAGCGTGCCGGTCAGTCCGTACACGATCGACATGCCGTACAGCAGCATCCCGGAGGCGATCGAGCCGAGCACGAAGTACTTCATCGCCGCTTCGGCGGCGAGTCCGGATTCGCGGTCGAAGGCCACCATGGCGTACACCGAGAGCGCGAGCAGCTCGACGCCCAGGTACACCGTCAGCAGGCTGTTGGCGGAGATCAGCACGAAGATGCCGAGTAGCGCCGAGAGCGACAGCGCGTAGTACTCGCCCTTGAGGATGTCGCGGTTCTGCAGGTAAGTGCGCGAGTACAGCAGCGCCACCGCCACGGTGAGGAAGCCGGCGAGTTTCAGCACGTATGCGAGCGGATCGGCGACGTAGCTGCCGTCGAAGAGCACCACGCGCTGCGTCACGTCGGCGAACTGGACCGTCAGCGCCGCGCCGACGACCAGCAGCAGCAGCGTCAGCGTGCCGGTCGATCCGGGACGCCGTTCCCCGACGAACGCCTCGAACAGCAGAACGACGCAGATGGCCGCGGCCAGATACATCTCCGGCAGTGCGGCGGCGAAGGTATGCAGGTTCATCATGGAATCGGGCATCGCGTCTACACCGGAATCTTGGTGGCAGCGGCCTGGGCGACCAGGTGCTGGATCGAGGGTTCCATGACCTTCAGCAACGGCTCCGGCCACACGCCGAGCAGCAGCACCGCCACGGCGAGCACGCCGAGGATCAGGAATTCCCGCCCATTGAGATCGGTCAGTTTGGCCACGTGATCATTGGCGACGGGACCGAACACCACCCGCTTGACCAGCCACAGCGTGTAGCCGGCGGCCAGGATGAGCGTCAGGGCCGCGAGCGCCGAGTACCAGAAGCTCGCCTTGAAGCTCGCGAGGATCACGAGGAACTCCCCGACGAACCCCGAGGTTCCGGGCAGGCCGGTGTTCGCCAGCGCAAACAGGACCATGAACCCGGCAAAGATCGGCATCGTATTGACCACACCGCCGTAATCAGCGATCTGCCGGCTGTGCATGCGGTCATAGAGCACCCCGACGCACAGGAACAGCGCACCGGAGATCAGGCCGTGCGAGACCATCTGCACCATCGCACCGTCGAGGCCCATGCCGGCGTCGAGCGTGGTGCCCGAGCTCGCCACGATGGCGTACACGAGGAACGCGCCCAACGTGACGATACCCATATGGGCGATCGAGGAGTACGCAATCAGCTTCTTCATGTCCTGCTGCACGAGCGCGACGAAGCCGATGTAGATGATCGCGATCAGCGAGAGCGTGATCATCAGCCCATCGAGCTGCCGGCACGCATCGGGCACGATCGGCAGACTGAAGCGCAGGAACCCGTACCCGCCCATCTTCAGCATGATGGCCGCCAGGATCACCGAGCCGCCGGTCGGCGCCTCAACGTGCGCGTCCGGCAACCAGGTGTGCACCGGCCACATCGGCACCTTGACCGCGAAGGCGAGCAGGAAGGCGGCGAAGATCCAGCGCTGCTCGACGAGCGTCAGCGGCAGCGCCTGGAAGGCGGCGATCGAGTAGCTGCCGGCCTTCAGGTACATGTAGATCAGCGCCGCCAGCATGAACACCGAGCCGAGGAAGGTGTACAGGAAGAACTTGATGGTCGCGT
This sequence comes from Pseudomonadota bacterium, assembly GCA_021820785.1. Next base: position 2,163 of record JAKADE010000033.1, on the reverse strand, counting down.
ACACGCGCCGCGGGCCGCCCCAGATGCCGATGATGAGGAACATCGGGATCAGCATCGCTTCCCAGAAGAAGTAGAACAGCAGCGCGTCGGTGGCCGAGAACACCCCGTTCATCAGTCCTTCCATGATCAGGAAGGCGGCGAAGTACTGGGCCGGGCGCTTGGTGATCACCTGCCAGCCGGCGATGATCACCGGCACGGTCATGAACGCGGTCAGTACCACGAGCGGCATCGAGATGCCGTCGACGCCGAGACCGTAGTTGGCGTGGAAGCGCGGGATCCAGGCGGCCTTCTCCACGAACTGCATGGCGGCAGTATGGGAGCTGAACCCGTGGACGAGCGGCACGCACAGCGCGAGCGTCGCGAGCGAGGCAGCGAGCGCGAACCAGCGGCCCGCGACGATGTTCCGATCCCCGAGCAGCAGCACCACGATGCCGGCGGCAATGGGCAGCCAGATCAGCAGGGACAGCAGGTGGTCGTGCATTCTTGTGCTTTCTCCGAAATGCTCTGCGTGGGCTTAAGCGTGGACCAGGAACCAGCCGAGCAGCGCCGCCAGGCCGATCACGATCCAGAAGGCGTACGAGTAGAGGTAACCGCTCTGTACGCGCCGCACCACGCCGCCAAACCAGCCGACCGTGGCGGCCGTGCCGTTGACCATGGCTCCGTCGATGATGCCCTGGTCACCGGCCTTCCACAGCCCGATCCCCAGACCCCGGCTGAAGCGCGCGATGACCTGCTCGTTGAACCAGTCGAAGTAATATTTCTGATCGAGGATGCGCTTCAGCCAGGCGAACTTCACCGCCGCCGCGTCGGCCAGATCCGGCCGCTTCAGCACGAACACCCACGCGGTGACGAAGCCGGCGACGGCCAGCCAGAACGGCGCGGTCACGAACGAGTGCAGCGCGAGGGCGAGCGGACCATGGTAGTCGGCCGCCAGACGCGCGACGACGTCGTGCTGCGGCAGCACCATGATCGCGCTGCCGAAGTAATTGCCGTAGAGCACCTTGCCGACCGTGAAGTACCCGATCAACAGCGAGGGAATGGCGAGTGCGATCAGCGGCACGGTGACCACCCACGGACTCTCATGCGGCTCGTGCACCCCGCCGTGCTCGCCGTGCGCATCATGCCCGTGATCGTGACCGTGCCCGGCGTGCACCTTGCGGAAGCGCTCCTCGCCGTGGAAGGTCATGAACAGCAGGCGGAACGTGTACAGCGAGGTGATGAACGCCCCGAGCAGCACGCACCAGTACGCGTAGGTCGAGCCCCAGCGGTGGCTGAGTCCGATCGCCTCGATGATCGCGTCCTTGGAATAAAAGCCGGAGAAAAACGGCGCGGCGACGAGCGCCAGCCCGCCGATCCAGCAGGTGACGGCGGTGATCGGCATGTACTTGCCGAGGCCACCCATCTTGCGCATGTCCTGCTCGTGGTGCATGCCGATGATGACCGAGCCGGCCGCGAGGAACAGCAGCGCCTTGAAGAAGGCGTGCGTCATCAGATGGAAGATCGCCGCATTGTAGGCCGAAGCGCCGAGCGCGGCGGTCATGTACCCGAGCTGCGAGAGCGTCGAGTAGGCGATCACGCGTTTGATGTCGTTGTTGATGACGCCGAGGATACCCATGAAGAACGCGGTGGTCGCGCCGATCACCAGCACGAACGACAGCGCGGCACTCGAGTACTCGAACAGCGGCGACATGCGCGCCACCATGAAGATGCCGGCGGTCACCATCGTGGCGGCGTGGATCAGCGCGGAGATCGGCGTCGGACCTTCCATCGAGTCCGGCAGCCACACGTGCAGCGGCACCTGCGCGCTCTTGCCCATCGCGCCGATGAACAGGCACACGCAGATCAGGGTGAGTGCGTTGACCCCGCCGAACACCGGCAGCTGCAGCTGCGCCAGATGCGGCGCGGCGGCGAACGCGGTGGTGTACGAGAGCGAGTGGGTGAACGAGAACAGCGCGGCGATGCCGATCACGAAGCCGAAATCGCCGACGCGGTTGACGACGAAGGCCTTGAGGTTCGCGAAGATCGCGCTCGGCCGCGTGTACCAGAAGCCGATCAGCAGGTACGAGACCATGCCGACCGCTTCCCAGCCGAAGAACAGCTGCATGAAATTGTTCGCCATCACGAGCATGAGCATCGAGAAGGTGAACAGCGAGATGTAGCTGA
>JAKADE010000655.1 GCA_021820785.1 Pseudomonadota bacterium | reverse complement strand
CAAGCGCGGCGTGATCGCGCGGGGCGCCGCGGTGCAGCAGGGCTCTCTCACGCACTTCATCGCCGACGATGGGTTCTGGGTGACCGACGGGTCGAGTTCGACGCCCACCGGCACCACGCGTTCGGCCGCGCTCGATAAGTGGTTCCTCAACAACGTCAATTGGGACGCTGTCGATACGATCCGCGCGGCCTGGGACTCGACGCTCAAGTGCGTCGTGTACGCGATCCCGACGGGTAGCAACACGCTCCCCGACACGCTCTTGCTGCTCAACCCCTCGAGCGGCTTCTGGACGAAAGCGGCGATCCCGACCGAGCTCCTCTGGACCGATCAGACGGGCACGCAACACCGGCTCGGCCTTTTCAATCAGAGCCACGCGGCGGGCTACCTCACGGCATCGGCCGCGAGTGGCTACTGCGAAACCTACGACCTCGGCTTCACGGATCAGATGGTCCGGTACCTCACGGAGGCGCACCCGCACATCCAATGTACCGACAGCCCCACCATGCGAGCGAACGCACGCAACGCGCTCGACGACGCGATCATCTACACCCCGGATGTGGGACGCGACCCGTTCAGCAGGACCTGTCCGTTCGACACTTGCCCTGGGGGCAAATTCGTCCGTGCGCGGGTGAGCTCGAGCGCCGCGAGTGCCATCCAGGGCTGCACGCTGCAGCTCGAGCAGGGCGGCAACCTGTGAGGATGTTCTGCCTCTCGGCCGCCGCGTGTCGCTCAGAGACGATCTGGCAGGACGTCGAGCCCTTCTTCGAGTACTTCGAGCGCAAGACGGGCGAGATCTCAGCCGAGCAGGTGCGCGCCGGCGCGATCGCCGAGCAGCTGCAGATCTGGGGGCTTCAGGACGCCGAGCAGATCCACCTGGTCGCCGCCACGGAGCTCGCGCAGACGCCGAAGGGGCTCGTGTGCACGCTTCGGATCGGGTGCGGCTCGGCGCCGAAGGCGCTCCAGGAGCGGCTGCTCGATGAGATCGGCAAGTGGGCGAAGTCGCTCGGGGCCTCGCGGATGCGCATCGTCGGGCGCCAGGGCTGGCTGCGGCGCTTTCGCAGGTTCCGGGCCACGGCCGTCGTGATGGAGTGCGAGCTGTGAGCGGCCCGGGGCTGATCGGGGGGGGTGCCGCGGCCGGCTACGGCTATCCCATGGCAAACGGCCTCCTGGCCGCAATGAGCGCCCCGCAGGCGGGCGCAACGAATTGGACGAACGTCGCCCTCAATCTCGCCGGTGACCCGCACGCTGGCGCGTACGCTGCGTCCGACGGCGCTTTGCCGAGCGGTTTCGGTGCCACGAGCGCGCCCGTAGGGACGCCTGGGTCGAGTTCACCGTCCGGTGGCACTCAGATCCTGGGGAGCGTCATCGGCGCGCTCACGAAGGATCCGTCGCTCCTGAAGGACGGTGTGAGCGCGATTCAGAGCCTCTTCGGAGGGGTACCCACCGGAATGGCAGGCACGGCTCCAGGGGGCGCGGGGCTCGCCAGCGGCCTTACGGCAGCTCAGCAGGCGGACCTCAGCAGCGCATTCACGGGGGCGCCCGTCGCCGGGTCGGTCGCCGATTCCATGGGCCTCACTGCGGGCTCACTCAGCCCGCTTGCCGCATCAGCGCTGGCCCCCGTGGGCACCGGCGCGATCACGGCAGCCGGGAACGCTGCAGGCGCGTCCGCGGCGTCCGAGCTCTCGGGAGTCCTCGGGAGCGCCCCTGCGGCCTCGGCTCCTGTGGCCGCCGCGCCTGCTGCCTCCGGGGCCACCGCCGCCGGGTCTACCGCCGCAGGCGCCTTGGCGGCGGATGCCGGCGCCCTTGGCCTTCTCGGGTGGATGGGGTACGGGGCCACGCACGGGCCGTCGAATAACGGATGGTCCCTGGGCGCGATGCATGGGCTGATCAACTCGACGAAGCAGGCCACCGACTCAGGTCTCATCACGCCGGCCGACGGCATTACGGGGCCCGCAGGCGCCGTGAATGCCTTTAACCCAAATGGCTCGATCAATCAGGGATTGGTGAGTGCGGTCCAGAATCTTCAGCAACTGCAACTGGGCGACTTCGGGCCCGCCACGCAGTCATACGTCGCCCCGGCGCTCGCGGCCATGGGATACCAGAACATTCAGCAGGCAGCCGCCGGGAAGCAACTCAGCGGAGGGACGCCGGCGTCCTCAGGTGGGGCTGCGAGTCGCTTGCGTCGGAGGTTTTGAACGATGAACCAGGGCAACAGCACCACCCAGGTCCAAACTGCACAGGCGCCTTCCTGGCAGCTTCCGTACCAGCAGTACGGGCTGCAGCAGGCGACCGCGCAGTACAACGGGGTCACGTCTCCGCAGCAGCTCGTGGCCGGTTTCTCGCCGCAGCAGAACCAGGCGATCAGCGGGATCACGTCGCTCGCGACGAACAACCCGACGCTGAGCGCGGCGCAGAACTACACCCAAAGCGTGCTCAACGGGCAGCCGGCCAATAACCCGTACCTCAACAGCGAGTTCAACCAGGCGGCCGATACCGTGCAGAACCGCTTGGAGAGCGAGTTCGCCGGCGCCGGGCAGCCGGTGGTCAATTCTCTGCCTCTGCAGTCCGATGAGATGAACAATCTCGCCACCGACCTTTATGGCGGTGCGTACAACACCGGCGTGCAGCAGCAGGAGAACGCACTCGGCAACTCGGGCAACGTGGTCAACAATCAGCTCGGGCTGCAGCAGGGACTCTTCAACGCCGGCGGTGCGGTGCAGAACTTGGGGCAGCAGTAC
>JAKADE010000654.1 GCA_021820785.1 Pseudomonadota bacterium | reverse complement strand
CCTCGCGCTCGACGCGCGCAGCGACCTGCTCGATCAGCTCGGCAGTGCGCGGGTGCAGCTCGCCGCTGCCGGCGTGCACGAACAGCGGGATCGGCACACCCCAGAGCCGCTGGCGCGAGATGCACCAGTCTGGACGCACCTCGATCATGCTCGCGATGCGCTGCTCGCCCCACGCGGGTGTCCACTCGACGGTCGTGATGTCGCGCAGCGCGTGCGCGCGCAGGCCATTGGTGTCCATGCCGATGAACCACTGGGGCGTGGCCCGGAAGATCACCGGCGTCTTGTGCCGCCAGCAGTGCGGGTAGCTGTGCGTGAGCGGCACGTGCGCGAGCAGCCGCCCGTGCGTGCGCAGCGTCTCGATGAGCACCGGGTTGGCCTCATCGACGCGCAGGCCCGCCACGAGGGGTGTATCGGGCAGGAACCGACCGTCGTTGCCGACGGGGTTCACCACCGCGAGCCCGTAACGGCGGCCCACCGCGAAATCCTCCTGGCCATGTCCGGGCGCGGTGTGCACGGCGCCGGTGCCGGCATCGAGCGTGACATGCTCACCGAGAATCACCGGGACGCGGCGCGCCTGGAACGGATGCTGAAGCTGCAGGCCCTCGAGCTCGCGGCCGTCGACCTGCGCGAGCACGCGCGGCTCGCGCGCCCCGTAGCGCCCCAGGCAGGCCTCGAGCAGCTCGGTGGCGAGCACCAGGCGGCGGCGCGCGCCACCGATCTCGGCCTCGAGCAGCGTGTAGCGGATAGCCTCGCCGAGCGCGACGGCCTGGTTCGCCGGCAGCGTCCAGGGCGTGGTGGTCCAGATGACCAGATCGACCGGCTCGCTCCCGAGGCTCGCGGGCGTCACACCGAACCGCCGGGCCAGATCGGTCAGCTCGACGACGGGAAAGCCGACGTCGATCGCCGGTGAGGTGCGCTCGGCGTACTCCACCTCCGCCTCGGCTAGGGCCGAGCGGCAGTCGAGGCACCAGTGCACCGGCTTGACGCCCTTGTAGACGTGACCGTTGCGGATGATCTGCCCGAGGGCCCGGATCTGCTGCGCCTCGTAGCGACTCGACATGGTGAGGTAGGGCCGATCCCAGTCCCCGAGCACGCCGAGGCGCTTGAAGTCGCGTCGCTGCAGTTCGATCTGCTCGGCGGCATAGGCGCGACAGGCGGCGCGGAACGCGGCCGCATCGAGCTTGCCGCCGGCCCGGCCGTGCTTCTTCTCCACCTGCAGCTCGATCGGCAGCCCGTGGCAGTCCCAGCCGGGAATGTAGGGCGCGTCGAACCCCTCGAGGGTGCGCGCCTTGACGATGATGTCCTTGAGGATCTTGTTGACCGCGTGCCCGATGTGGATCGCGCCGTTGGCGTACGGCGGACCGTCGTGCAGCACGAAGCGCGGCCGACCGCGGGCCTGCTCGCGCAGCTTCGCGTAGATGCCGCGCGACTCCCAGTCGGCCACCATGGCCGGTTCGCGCTGCGCCAGGTCCGCCTTCATCGGAAAGCGCGTTGCGGGCAGGTTGATCGTGTGCTTGTAATCGGACATGAGCTTGCCGTCGCCGTCCCCGGCCCTCGGCCGGATCAAACGTTCAAAATCGTTCGGGCCGCCTCGGCATCCCGGTGCATCTGCGCCACGAGTGCCTCGAGGGTCTCGAAATGCGCCTCATCGCGCAGTTTCGCCACGAACTCCACTTCGATCCGCCGGCCGTACAGGTCGGCGGAAAAATCAAACAGGTGCACTTCGAGCAGCAGCGCCCCGCCGCCCACCGTCGGGCGCCGCCCGAGACTGGCGACCGCCGGGTGCGCTGCAGCGCCGATGCCGTGCACGCGCACCGCGAAGATACCCTCGAGCGGCGAGCGGCGGCGCTGCAGCGCGAGGTTCGCGGTCGGGTACCCGAGGCGCCGGCCGAGCCGCTCCCCGCCGATCACCCGGCCGCTGATCGTGTAGGGCCGCCCGAGCAGCCGCGCGGCCCGCTCGAATTGCCCTGCCGCGAGTGCCGCGCGCACCGCACTGCTGCTGACGCGCTCGCCCTCGAGCATCACCGGCGGCAGCACTTCGGTCTGAAAGCCGAGCCGCCGGCCCGCGGCGCAGAGCTGCTCGGCGTTCGCCTCACCGTGCCGCCCGAAGCGAAAATCGTGCCCGACCACCACGACCGGCGCGCGCAGCCGCTCGGCGAGCAGTCGCGCGAATCCCTCGCCCGAGAGGCTGCGCAGCGGCTCATCGAAGCGCAGCACCCACAGCACCTCGACACCGAGCGCGGCGAACACCTGCCAGCGCTCGCGGAATGTGGTCAGCCGCGCCGGGCAGTCCTCGCCGGCGAGATACTCCCGCGGCATCGGCTCGAACGTGAGCACCATCGAGGGACGGCCGAGCCGCCGGGCATGCGCCGCGACACGCTCGAGCAGCGCCTGGTGCCCGAGATGGATCCCGTCGAACGTCCCGATCGTGACGACGCAGCCGCGCCGATGCTCGCCTAAGCCATTGAGTCCGCGAATCAGCTCCATCGGCCGCCCGAGCCGTCACTCCCGCACAAAAGGGTGTAAGAATACCGCAATCCGTCCGTCGGGGCAGGGGCAAGCGAACGCCGGTCCGGGCGCGGCGGCGTTGACAATGGACAGGCGCATCAGCAGACTATCGGCCCCCCGAGATCGGGGTCCAGGTGATACGGAGCGATTGTGGCCAACACGAAGTCCGCCGAAAAAGCGGCCCGCCAAGCCGAAGAACACCGCGCGCGCAACATTGCGCTGCGCTCGCGCATG
>JAKADE010000653.1 GCA_021820785.1 Pseudomonadota bacterium | reverse complement strand
GTGATTGATCAATTGGCGTTTCGCACGTCGCGCGAATACCGGCAACCGCACCGCGATCAGCAAATCCTCGAGAATTGAAAAATAGCTCTCAGTGACGGCTCGGTGGATGTGCGCCTCGCGCGCCACGTCGCTGATGGTCAGCACGGAGCCTTGCGAAAAGCTTGCGGATTCGAGAAAGCGACTGAACTGACCGATGTTGCGCGTCAGGCCTTCCTGCAGCACTTCCTCGCGCAGGTACGTCTGCACGTAATCGCGCAGATACCGCGCGGGGTCCGGTTCGTTGAAACGCGCCGGCAGGTGACCGAGCTGTAGTGATTGCGCGAGTTCAAATGCCGGTCCTTGCTCGGCCACGGTCAGAGGATGCATGTGATACGTCAGCGCGCGTCCGGCGAGGAGGTTCACGGCGCTGCGACGCAGCTTACGTGCGCTGGAGCCGGTCAGGATGAATGCGTGCCCACAAGATTCGATCAGGTCGTGCACCTCGTTGAGCAGTTCCGGGATGCGCTGAATCTCATCGATCACGATCCACTGGTCGTGCTCGGCCGGGATCAGCGTGCGCAGGTGCCCAGGATCGGCGGCGAGCGGCAGGTAAAACTCAGAGCGCAGCAGATTGATGAACAGCGCATCGGGAACCTTCTGGCGCAGCCATGTGGTCTTGCCGGTGCCGCGGGGCCCGAAGAGAAAGAAGCTCTTGCGCTGACTCAGAGGAATGTGCAGCTGGCGCGTGAACACTGGACAGCCTCAAGCTTTTAACAGGCCCGATGATACGACATGGAAAACGGAAAATTAAGTTGATAACTTAAAAATCAATGGATTTATTCAGTTTTTACATGAAAATATCGCGGAATCACGCCCATGATCCGCAAAACGGAGCGGCCGGCGGCTCCGTCGTGGCGTGCGCAGCCCGCCCCGGTAGGCGCCGAACGGACAAGGGAGGAACTGAGCGCCCGTCTCGCGAGGGAAAGGCCGGGTCCGCCCCCGTCACTCGATCCCGAGTTTCTTGATCCGGTAGCGCAGCGCGCGGAAGCTCATGCCGAGGAGCTTCGCCGCCGCCGTCTTGTTGTAGCGGGTCTTCTCCAGCGCTTGCAGGATGGCGTTGCGCTCGATGTCTTCCAGGTGATCGCCCAGGGCACCGGCGGCGTTGGACGGCTCCACCGGAGCCAATGAGGGCGCCGGTGTCCGCGCCGGTGAGCGCAGCTTGATGTGCTCGGCCGTGATCATTCCGCCGAGGCACAGCGTCAGTGCCCGCTCCAGCACGTTCTCCAGTTCACGCACATTGCCTGGAAACGGATACGCCGCAAGCTGCGCAAGGGCGTCATCCGAGATGCGCGGCGCGGGGCCGCTCATGCGCTTGCCGAGCCGAGTGAGCACCGTGCGGGCGATATCCGGGATGTCCTCAGGCCGCTCGCGCAACGAAGGCACGTGCAGCTCGATGACGTTGATGCGGTAGAACAGGTCCTCGCGGAACTGGCCCTGGGCGACGAGCTCGGCGAGGCTCTTGTGCGTCGCCGAGAGGATCCGCACGTCGACTTTCTCTTCCTGCGACTCCCCGACCGGGCGGACGGTCTTCTCCTGAACGACCCGCAGCAGCTTCACCTGCATGTGCAGCGGCAGATCCGCCACCTCGTCGAGGAACAGCGTGCCGCCCTCGGCGGCCTGCACCAGACCCTTCTTGTCGGCGACCGCGCCGGTGAAACTGCCGCGCTTGTGGCCGAAGAACTCGCTCTCCATCAGCTCCGTCGGGATCGCGCCGCAGTTGACGGCGATGAACGGCCGCTCCCGGCGAGCGCCGGATTCATGGATCAGGCGGGCCACCAATTCCTTGCCGGTGCCCGATTCGCCCGAGATGTGCACGGGCGCCTCGCTGCGGGCCACCCGGCCGATCAGTTCGCGCAGCTGCTCCATCGGCACCGAGTGGCCGATGAGCCGCGCCCGGCCGGGATCGACGGTGGGCTCGGCCGCCGCCGCCGTGGCGTTCAGGCGGATGGCATTGTCGATGAGCTTGCGCAGGACGCCCAGATCGAGCGGCTTGGACACGAAGTCGAACGCGCCCAACTTCAGCGCCCGGACGGCCGACTCCACGTTGCCGTGCGCCGTGATGACCGCGACCGGCAGCTGCGCGCGGTTCTGCTGGATCCAGGCGACCAGGTCGAGGCCGTCGCCGTCGGGCAGGCGCATGTCCGTGAGGCACAGGTCGAACGGCTCGCCCTTGAGCAGCCGCTGGGCCGTGCCCACGTCGGGTGCGGTGCGGGTGCGCAGGTTCATGCGGCGCAGCGTCAGACTGAGCAGTTCCAGCAGGTCCGGCTCATCGTCGACGATCAGCACCGTCGGCCGGGTGGCCTCGGTGCGCGCTGCAGTCTGGCTCACGCTCAAGCGTCAATCTCCCCTGTCCATCGCTGTGGATCTGCAAATATCAGCCTAAAAATGCTACCGCCGCCGTGACGCGGCTCATAGAGCAGCGTCGCGCCATTGGCCTGGGCGAGCTCCCGGGCGAGGAACAGTCCGAGTCCAGTGCCCCGTCCGCCGCTGAAGAACGGCTCGAAGATACGCTCGACGTGCTCAGGGAGCACCCCCGGTCCCCGATCGGCGACTTCCAGATACGGCCGGGCGCTCGCGCTGCGCCGGCCACAGATCAACTCGATGGGCCCGGCCGTATCGCTGATGCTGTAGCGCAGGGCATTCTCGCAGAGGTTCCAGACGATCTGGCGCAGCTGCGCCGGATCGAAGCGCACCTCGAGCGCGTGCGC
>JAKADE010000652.1 GCA_021820785.1 Pseudomonadota bacterium | reverse complement strand
GAGTGCGTTGCCGCCGGGATTGCGCATCGGCCCGGTGGGCACAGCGAGTTCGATCAGTGACTGCCCATACTGCAAGGCGGGTACGAAGCCGGCCGGGAAATGATCGCGCGGCAGATCGGCCGAGGAGGCGACCCGGCCGTTCTGACCGAAGGTGATGAAATGATCGCGAAACGCCGTCAACCGTCCTTCCGTATCGAGCCCCGCCGTGAAGTGATGGAATCCGCCGGGGCGATACGAGTCGTGCTGAATGTCCTGCTCGCGGTTCCAGAGGAGTTTGACCGGGCGGCGGGCGTGCTGTGCGATTGCCGCGGCTTCGACCATGTAGTCGTTGTTCAGCCGCCGGCCGAATCCGCCGCCGACCCGCGTCATGTGCACGCGGATCTTGCCGGGATCAATCCCGAGCGTCTCGGCGACGAGTTTCGCGCCCGGCGCGGGGTTCTGGGTGGGCGCCCAGATCTCCAAGCGGCCATCGCGCCCGAGGCGCGCGGTGCAGTTTTGCGGCTCGAGCGTGGCATGCGCGAGGAACGGATAATCGTAGGCCGCGCTCACGGTCTTGTGCGCGTGCGCCAACGCGGCCTCGACATCGCCGTCGCGCCGCAGGACGGTCTGCGGGGTCTGGTGCGCCAGGCGATCGGCCTCGAGGGCGAAGGCGTGCGTGCTCTGGCTCGAGGCGGCACGCGGTTCCCATTCGGCGCGCAGCTTGCGCAGCGCCTTCTGTGCGTCCCACCACTTATCCGCGATGATCGCAACGCCGTCGACCAGTCCCATCCTCACCGCAGCATCCGGCTGCGAGGCGCGCAGCACGAACGCGTCGCGCACCCCCGGCTGCGCCTTGAGCTCCTCGATGTTGGCGCGCACCAGCCGAGCGCCGAAGACCGGTGATTTGGCATACACCGCGTAACTCAGATCCGGCAGGCTCATGTCGATGCCGAACAATGGCTCCCCGGCGAGCACCCGCGGGCTGTCCACGCCACCGGTGAATCGCCCGATGATCGTGTACTCGGCCGGGGTCTTGAGCCTCACGGTGTTCAGGTCCGGAGCGGGCAGCGCCGCGGCGCGGCTCGCCAGCGCGCCATATCCGAGGGTGCGCCCGCTCGGGCGGTGTCGCACGATACCGTGCTGCGCGGCACATTCGTCGAGCGGAACGTTCCAGGTGTGCGCTGCGGCCGTGAGCAGCATCTGCCGGCCGGCGGCGCCCACGCGCTGCATCGGAATCCAGTTCAGCGGCGTGCCGAGACTGCCGCCGGCGAACTGCGGGCCGTAGATCGGATCGAGCAGCGCCTGCTCGACCCGTACATTGCTCCAGTCCGCGTCGAGTTCATCGGCGATCAGCATCGGCAGGGTGGTCTTCATGCCCTGGCCGATTTCCGGGTTCTTCGCCACGAGGGTGATCGTGCCATCGGGGTCGATGCGGATGTAGGGGTTGAGTGCGCCGGCGGCCCCGGACGGTTCGACGGCGCCGGCGGCGCTCGGCACGTTCAGCGTCAGCAGCAGACCGCCGCCGGCGGTGAGCGCGACGGTGAGAAATTCCCGCCGCGAGAGTCCGGCGATGCCACTGACGCCCTCGTCATCCTCTCGGTCGTTCATGAGCGCACCTCCCGCGTGTCGGCGGTGGGCAGGCCCGCGGCATGCTTGATGGCTGCGCGGATCCGGGTGTAAGTGCAGCAGCGGCAGATGTTGCCGTGCATGGCCTGGTCGATGTCCGCATCGCTGGGCCGGGGATTCTTCGCCAGCAGCGCGGTGGCCGACATGACCTGTCCGGCCTGACAGTATCCGCACTGCATCACGTCGAGTTCGAGCCAGGCGGCCTTGACCTTGCGGCCCCACTCGCTGGTGCCGATGCCTTCGATGGTGATGACCGGAGCGGTGCCGACCGCAGCGATGGGGGTGACGCAGGCGCGCGCCGCAACGCCATCGAGGTGCACGGTGCAGGCGCCGCACTGGGCAATGCCGCACCCGTACTTCGTGCCGCTCAGGTGCAGATCGTCCCGCAGCACCCACAGCAGCGGCGTGTCGGGATCCGCCTCCACACTGCGCCGCTCGCCATTGATCAGGATCGAAAATTGCATGAGCGCCTCCGCGTTCGTGGCGCCGCCTGGACCGGGCGGCCTGGCGTTCTGGAGTTCAAAGTATAGGGGATCGGATCCGCGCGGTCAGCCGCCGCCGCGCGTACCGCGAGCGTCGACTCGGGCGTCGACTCGACGCCGTGAGCCTGGTGTCCGCTGCGCTCAGGGCGGGCGGTACGAGAGACAGGCGGACAGATCCTCGGGCGTGTCGAGATCGAGTGCGGCACTGGGCATCGCGAGGGTGATCAGATCGCTGGCGTGCGCGCGCAGCACACCCCGCGCGCCGACATCACCTTCTAGCGCGAGCAGCGCGCCGAACAGGCGGCGGGGGAATATCGCCGGTGCCCCCGCGCTGCCACTGTAGTACGCCGCGGCGATCGAGTCCGGCGCCTGTCGCCACAGTGCCGCCAGTTGGACGTATTGTGCGGCACCGATCGCAGCCTGGTCGGCGAGCACCACCATCGCGCCGGCGCAGCTGCGCGGCAGCGCCGCGATGCCGGAGCGGATCGAGCTCGCCAGCCCCTCGGCCCAGCGTGGATTCACGTGGAGTGTGAACGGCTCCTCGGCGATGAGCGCAGCGAGCGTTTCGGCGTGCGCTCCCAGCACCACTGCAGTGTGGTCGACTGCGGCGCCAGCGCGGCGTGCGACGCGCAGCAGCAGCGCCTCACCCTCGATCGGCTGCAG
>JAKADE010000651.1 GCA_021820785.1 Pseudomonadota bacterium | reverse complement strand
ATAGAACGGCACCGGGCCGCCGATGTTCTGCTGGCTCTGACCCTGCCAGACCAGTCCGCCGGTGAGCGCACGCCAGCGATAGGTGGGCGCCAGCACCCACATCACCTTCGACATGCCGGGCGGCAGGAATCCAGAGCCGAGGCTGGTCAGCTGGCTCGGACTCGGGCCGACCTCGTTGGAGTCCACCTTCGGGTCCTGGTAGGTCGCCTGGGTGTACAGCGAGAACCCGCCGAGCGCCCAGGTGGCCTCGAACTCCCCGCCGTTTGCCGAGTACTTCTCGTTGAAGTAGCGCGTCGCAACCGGCTGGGTCAGATCGAAGCTCGACTCGCTGAAACTGGTATGGAAGTACGAGAGCGTGACGCCGTAGCTGCCGCCGAGCAGCTCGCCCTCGTGCTTGATGCCGGCTTCCTGCTGCAGCACGATGTCCAGCGCCTTGCCGGCGCCCGAGGCATTGAGCGAGCCGTTCGGGTTGGTGTACCCGGAGAGAATGTTGCGATCGGTATTGGGCTTGCCGCCGCGGCTGGCGCGTACGTACACGCTCGTGCTGTCGTTGAGCATGTACAGCGCGCCGACCGACCAGGACCGGTAATTGATGCCGTAATCGAGCGGCTCATAGGTGTTCGGATCGATCGTCGAGTAGGACACCAGCGGGGTGTCGAGGCTGCCCGTGGCGCCCAGCATCCCGCCACTGAGGTAGCCCACCTGGGTGGTCGCGGTGCTGGCGCTCTCGGCCCAGCCACTCACCCGGTAGTCGTCCTGACGGACGCTGCCCTGCAGCTGCAGATGATCGACGCTCCACGTGAGGTCGAGGTAAGGGGCAGTGTCGGTGACATTCATGTTGTAGCGGCGATCGACGCTCGCGCCCCAGGCCGTATTGTACCCGGTCACGCCGTTGTTGCTCAGCAGCTGCCCGGTGGTGCTGACCAGATCCAGGTTCTGCGGATTGGTGCCGCTGATGGCCTGCAGCTGTGCGTTCGGATGCCAGCTCTGATCGATGGTCTGCGACATGTAAAAGACGCCACCGCCGGCAGTGAGCTTGCCGTACGGGGTGCGCCAGTGATCCTGCAGCGACAGATCATTGACCACATTGCCCATATTGTGCATGTTGGTGTAGATCTGCGTGTTGTTGTTCAGCAACCCGGTGTACGTCTGACCGGCATTCGGTCCGCCGGCGTAGATGACCCGACCGACCGTCTGCCCATTGACCGTGCTGCCGATGATCGAGGCGGTATTGCCGATGCCGAAGAACTGCGCGGCGAACGTGCCGTTTATCCAGCTGACCCGGAACTTGTCATCGACCGAGAGATTGCCGGCGGGCACGTAGTACAGTTCCGCGCCGAGGGAGTCGACGTGCGGATGGATGCCGTCGTTGCGAGCCTGCCCGAACTGTCCGGAAACGTTGCTCAGATAGGTGATCGTCTGGTTGTAGATACCGACGGTGGTGCCGGTGCGCACATCAAAGCCCGGGTAGACAGAGATGCTCGAGAGCGTATCGCCACTGCCGACTGCGCGCACCGGTCCGCCCGCGTTGTACTCCTCGCGATCATTGAGCAGCTTGGCATACAGACGAACGAAGCCCTTGTGTCCGGCGAGGTCGTGCGTGACGTTGCCCTTGAGCTGGTAGCCGTTCTCGCCGATGAACCCCTGATCGCGCAGTCCGGTGCCGTGCACGTAGAAGCCGTCGATGTGGTAGCGCCAGGTGCTGTTGATCGGACCACCGACCGCGAACGTTGCCTTGGTCTCCCCGAACCCCAGCCCCTGCGACAGCGTGAACTCGCCGCTCTTGTGCCGGCCGGTCGCACTGATGAAGTTGATGACCGCCCCCGGAGCCCCCGCGGCGAGCGTCGCGGCGCTGCCGCCCACGGTCGCCTGCATCTGCTCCGAGACGTCAAAGCGCGTCCAGTAATCGTTGTTGCCGAAATTCATGTCCCCGAAGAGGACCTGCGGCAGGCCGTCTTCCTGGATTTGCACGAACGGCGCACCGCCGGTGGTCACCGGCAGGCCACGCACGGTGAAATTCGCGTTGCCACCACTGCCGGCCTGGTCCTGGACCGACACCCCCGGGATCAGGCGCAGCATCTCGGCGATCGACCGCGGCGCCATCGCCACGATGAGCTTGCTCGGAATGGTGGTGACCTGCTCGGAAGTCTGCAGGTTGTTGCGCGCCTCGACCGAGGCGGTCACGACGATCTGCTGCAGCATGTTGCTCGGCGGGGCGATCAGCGTCGATGCGCTGCCCGAGTTGCCGCCTGCGGCCTGTGCGGACGCCGATCCTGCCACGGGTCGCGCCGGCGCGGCCGCGGCAAGTTGTGCCGTGCCGAGCGCCATCGAGACGGCGGCTGCGACGCTCATGAACCGGACCGTGCGCACCGCGGCGGCCGGCGCCCGGCTGTAATGAGATTGCTGTTGTGACTTCAGATGTTTCACGTGACCCCCCTGTTGACGCTTTGACGCCTGCTGCACCGCGGCGTGACACGCGGGCGCGGCAAAAGTAGAACACAAGATACAAACGTTTGCAATCCAGTGCGCAGACGATTGCAGTTGCGTCCCGGCAACGCCGATTCAACCCATTGCGAGCAGCAAGGCGCCGGTGATTCCGGCCTCGCCCGCGAGTGCCGGAGCAACGATCAGGCGCTCGAATCCGCCCGCCCGCGCCTCGATCGGCAGATAGCCGCCGAGCTGCTCGGCGGCGACCGCGCGGATGCGCGGCAGCAGATCGGCTCCGCTCATGACGCCACCGCCGAACACGA
>JAKADE010000650.1 GCA_021820785.1 Pseudomonadota bacterium | reverse complement strand
CGCCGCGGCGCAGCGGCAGTGCCGCGCACGAGCCCCACAATACCGGCGCGCCTTCGGTGCGCCACGGTGCCATGCGCGGATCTCGGCGGAAGTCCTGCACGAACACGGCATGCCCTTCGCGCCACGCGACTCCAACCGGTCCGCGTCCCTCGGGGCGGCTCGCGCTGACGTGCACGGACAAATCGTTCAGATACCGCTCGAACTGACGCGAACCGCTGCAGCGCGCCAGCGGCTTGATCCGCCCTGAGGCCGGATCGGACTGGCCGATCCAGGCCAAGCGCAGCTCTCCGAAGCGCACCGCGATCTGGCAGACCCGATCGAACAGCTCTGCCTCGCTCTCACAGCGCGCGATCAACTGGTTGGTCTCGGCCAGCGTCGAGTAGATGCGATTCAGGAACAGGTTCTGCTCAAGTTGCGCGCGCACCTCAGTGTGATCGCGAACCGCGGCAATCAACGCCCCGGAGGACAGCGTGCTCAAGCTGATCTCGAGCGGAAACTCGCGGCCGTCCCGGTGGGTCCCGAGCATCACTCGGCCCCATTCCGAGGCTCCAACCCGGCCTCGACCCTCGCGGCGTGCAGTCTCGCACTCATCACCAAAACCCGGTACCAGCCGCTCGACAGATTCTCCGACCAGCGCTCCCGCACTCCAGCCGAACAGTTCCGCAGCGAGCGGATTGGCCTGCAGGATTCGTCCGTGGCGATCGACGACGAGCAGCGCATCCGGGGTGGAAGCGAATAGCTCGTGACCGCTGAGCGGAACGTCGCCCATGGGACGCCCGTGTCGAATGAAGGCGATGGCGGCAAATGCCAGCGCAACCACGCCGCCCCCGACCGCCGCGATCATCATCGGATCCCTCCGCAGCGTGCCGGCCAGCCGCAATGATTGCTCGCACGGCCGACGCCCGCGAGCCCATCGCGCCGTGCCACTCGATTCGGTGCTGAGTCGTCACGCATCTGATTTACCTAGCGTCCTAGATATACGACGCTGTCGTGCGAGACGGAGACGAAGATCACAGCCCGGCAATGTGGCCCGATCCCGCAGGGCCTCCTTTGACATATGCGGATCGGTACATAACCGCTCCCCCGGCTCGCATCCCCGGTGGGCTGTTCCTGCCCCTCATTGGTGCGCGCCTGAACCAGCCGTTGCGCCATCGAGGCCCTGGGACTCGACGACCTCAAGCCAAATCATCGGAATCGCCGCCGCACTATCGCCATTTGCGCCGACGTGCACGCACTCGGGCAAAGAATCGCCCGCCCTGTGCAAACGCCGCAGTGCTCCACAGTCGGCGCGAGGCAGCAGCGGGCTATGGTGCGCCAGAACAGTCTCTCAGGCGGCGCGCGTCCCTGCGCGCCTCAATCACCATCGCCGCCCGCATTGCGCGGGACCGGCCTTGCTCAACTCACGCAACCTCAGAACTTCAGCGTAATCGATCCATACACCAGTCGCGGCGCACCGGGATTGGCAATGATGTAACCACCGTAAGACGTCTGGAAATATCCACCGGAACTCACGTATTCGGTGGAGTTGTACTCCTTGTTCGCGGCATTGAGCACTTGTACCGAGAAGTTCGTGCTCTTCACTCCCGGCATCGATCCGACGAACAGATGGGTCTTGGCAGTCAGCGAGAGATTGATCAGATCGTACGCACTCATCGACAGATTGGTCGGCGTTCCTGCGTTCTTGTCGAACAGGTAGCGCTTCCCGACGTACTGATCCCACAGCGTCGCATGCATCCGGCCCACCGGCAGCCAGAAGCGGTAGGTCACGCCGGCCGTCAGAGTATCCTCAGGCGAATTCGAGATCGGCAGACCATAGGCCGTCGTGCCGCTGCTCGGGTCCTGGAACTCGATCCACTTGTCCTTCAGGTAGCCGAAGTTCGCAAATCCGCTCCAATGACGGTTGAACGTCGTGTGCAGCGAGAAATCGACGCCCTTGTATTCCGCCGAACCGTAGCCGAAGTAGACAATCGGACTCGCGCCCTTGTTGTAAGTGATCGTCTCGTTGCTCAGGCGAATGTGGAAGAAATCGAGCGACGCGTAGACATTGCGCATTCCTCCGAAGTGCAGCGCAGCAAACCGCGCGCCGAAATCGTACGTTTCCGCCTTGGCTGGCTTGAGGGTCTGCAGATTCAGCGGGTACGTATCCAGATTGCCGGAACTGGGATTGTGACGAGTGATTGAGAAATTCGCGAAGAGGTTCAGATCACGAAGCGCCTCATAATTCACGCCGATTGAGGGCTCATAACGAACATTATCGGTGTTTTCATCCGGCACGGTATCGAATCCGCCGAAATTGATCGTCTGGCCGCTATTCGTCGTGATGGCTCCGCCGCCACCGAAATCCCCGTTCATGGTACCAGCCTGACAGGAGGCCACGACCTGGGGACTGTTCTGGTATTCCGTGCAGAATTGCTGCGGACTGAGGTTCGAGAAGTCGGTAACGAATCCGACGACGCGAAATCCAGGGACAATCTTCAGACGCGGCATGGGCCTGAAATCGTCCTGCACGAACGCCGCCCAGTAGATGTTGTTCGTGGTGTTGTAGAACGTCTGCTCCGGCTGCGCGAGCGAACTCCCATCGAAATCCGAATAACCCTGGTAGTCACTCTTGGCGCGGGAGAAGATCATGTATCCGCCGTACTTCAGCGTATCCATGCTGCTGAAGTCCTGCGTGAACGCGAGACGATCACCGAACGTCTTGGAATGCTCGATGTAATGCTCGACGTTGGTCGCACCGGAGTAATTCAGGAG
>JAKADE010000649.1 GCA_021820785.1 Pseudomonadota bacterium | reverse complement strand
GTGGCTGGCACTTGCGCTGGCGCGTCAGGGCCAGCTCGCGCAGGCCGAGCAGGTGATCGCGCCCGTCGTGAGGTTCGACACCGCGCTGCTGGCCCGCGATCATGGGGATGTGTGGGTCCCCTATGAACTCGCCGCCGCGCTGTATGCGCAATCACTCGCCGATCCGCCGCGACGGGTCGCAGGGCTCGCGAGGGCCCGCGAACTGCTGGTTCACCTGCCGGTGCGAGTGCGGCATCTGCACGATGTGCAGACATTGCGCCACTGGGTCCGCTCGCCGATACGCTGAAGGCCTCGGTGTGCGCCGGTCCCGTGGCGTGGGCCGACGCCGTGAGTACGAGCCGCGCAGTTGAGCGGGCGGTGTGCCGTTGATCAGGGTGCATGCCAGGGTTCGCGGCCTGAGGTGAGCGGCCGACCGCGTTCGGTCGTGCCGACGCCGTGCGCTCGATCTGGGCTGTGTGTGTTCTCGCACAGACCCGCTGCGCGTTGCTTTGGTTATCTGACGCGTGCATATTCATAAGTGCGGTCGGCGAGCCGAACGGGAGACTGCGAGCCCACGGTGGGCTCGCAGCGCGCGCGATGTCGGCGCGGTGTCAGGAAGGTGGCGTATGCGGGCGGCGAGCGCTGGGGTCGCGGGGTGGCCGATCAGAGGGGGGCGACATGACGCTCGGTAGTGCGTCGATGGCGTTAGGTCGAGCCTCTGCGCCTGCGCGGTGGCGAGTCGGCCGTGTTTTCGCGAGCGGGCGCAAGCCGCACCTGTGCCGCACCCTCAAGTGCGCGGTGCGCACGATGTTCAACGCCCCCGTCTCCAGATCGCGACGATGGGCGCCGGTCAGCGCGTGCGGGCGCACGGCCTGCACCCTTTTCAGGCGGGGTCAAGGACTCCTGTCCCAAGGACACGACCGTGTGTCTGATCGTGCGGGTGCGATGGCGCCGCGGATCGGCCTCATTATAATTTTCGCAGGTCTCAACTAACCGATCGGTGGGAGAACTCTCGTGCAGGCAATCAACCAATTCCGCCGAATCTGTGCGCCCTGGATGCTCTGTGCCGTGGCGCTGGTGTCCCTGTCCGCCTGTGGGGGAGGGGGGGGCAGCGGTGGCAGCAGCGGGGGAGGTGGCAGCAGTGGCGGGGGCAGCGGTGGGGGAACGACGAGTTACACCGTGGGCGGCACGGTCAGCGGACTGACGGCCTCGGGGCTCGTGCTCACCAACAATGGCGGGGATTCGCTCAGCGTGCCGAACGGCGCCAGCACGTTCACCTTCAGCACGGCGCTCGCCGCCGGGGCCACGTACGCCGTCGCGATCGCCAGCCAGCCGAGCGGTGAGATGTGCACGGTGAGCGCAGGATCCGGAACGGTCTCGGCCAATGTGACCAGCGTGGCCGTATCCTGCGTGGCGCAGTACACCATTGGCGGTGCGGTGAGCGGACTGACGGCCTCGGGCCTGACCTTGCAGCTCAACGGCGCGAATTCCCTCTCGGTTCCGGCGCAGGCGAGTTCGTACGTCTTCCCCCAAATGCTGGCGGCCGGCTCGACCTATCAGGTCACCGTCGCCACCCAGCCCACCGGTGAGACCTGCACCGTCAGTGCGCCCACCGGAACGGCCTCGAGCAATGTGACCAACGCGAACGTCGCCTGTTCGGTGCAGACCTTCACGGTCTCGGGAACGGTTTCGGGACTGAGCACGAGTGGACTGAAGCTGCAGGATTTCACCGGCGGAGAGACGCTGTCCGTCGCGGCCAATGCGACCACCTTCGCGTTTGCCAACCCGGTTCCCTACGGCACCGATATCTCGGTCACGGTCGCGCAGCAGCCCTACTGGGACTGGTGCACCGCCGGGGCGGGAAATTTCTCCGGCCCGATCACCGCCAATGTCACCACCGAGAGCTTCTCGTGCGCCAGTGCCAGCGCATCGGGCAGTGCCACCTCGAGTGCCACGACGTTCAACAGCCCGGCGCAGCTGGCGATCGATGGCAACGGCAACCTGTACATCGCGGACAGCTCGAACAGCCGGATTCTCGAGATCACCCCGAGCGGGACGGTGAATACCCTGATCAGCGGGTTGAACGCCCCGGAAGGGGTGGCGGTCAATGCGGCCGGCACCGAGCTGTATGTCGCCGACACCGCCAACAATCGGATCCTCGCCGAAACGCTCCCCGGCGGCACCCCGACGGTGT
The DNA here is from genome assembly GCA_021820785.1 of Pseudomonadota bacterium. The sequence continues at coordinate 579 of JAKADE010000649.1, read as the reverse complement.
TGCTCAGTTCAGGATTGAACCAGCCGGCGGCAGTGGCATGGGATCCGGCGAACGGCGATGTGATCGTGGCCGACACCGGCAACAGTGCGATCAAGGCGATCGCAGCCAATGGCACGGTGAGCACGCTCGCCACGAGCGCCAACGGGATCAATGGGCCCTACGGGGTGACCGCGAGCCCCTCGGGAACGATCTACGTGGCGAACACGGGGGCGAACACGGTGGTGGAAATCTCCTCCGCGGGCACGGTGTCGCTGTTGCCGGGCACCACGGCGCCGACCTCGAGTGCGGCCGGAACGTTCACCAATCCCTATGGAGTGGCGCTCGATGCCGCCGGAGACGTCTACGTGGCCAATACCAATGCCCACACGGTGATGCTCGTGACGCCGACCGGCACGGTGAGCACCCTCGCCGGGTCCAGTACCGCGGGCAGCTGTACGGCGAGCCCGCCGCTGTTCGAGAATCCCTGGGGTCTGGCCGTGAGCGGCACGGGGACTCTGTATGTGTCGGATTTCACCGCCAACATTGTCTGCACGTTGACGGCCGGGCCCTGATTTGCGAGGGTGCCGACCCGGGGCCGGC
>JAKADE010000648.1 GCA_021820785.1 Pseudomonadota bacterium | reverse complement strand
GTGCCTGGTAACACCAAGTTAGCAGTGGCGGCCGTTCGCCTCACCCCCCGCGTTCAGCTACCCCGGAAACGGGAGAAGAACCAATTTTTTTGACCCTGTACGGACGGGGATACTTCGCTCCGCGAGGTGTCCATGACCCTCGCGACTCCGTCGGTTCAAGCCAGTTGCGCAGCGTGCTGACACGCCGTGAGTGATGACGTTCTGTGGCGACGCGCAGAAGGGCGTATGACGGCTGTTATAAGTTTTCTACTGCCCGTTGTCCTTTCGTGCTGCAGGGCCGTTAATGCGCGCATGGCCGAGCCGACGATCCGCGAGCGAGGCTACCGCCTGCGCGCCCCGCCGCACTGCGAGTGCGTACGCAGGATCGAGGCGCCAGCCCGCGAAACCCATCAGGGAGCGCGCGCGTGCTCCTGCGCCAGCGGTCCGAATCCACGGGGATGATCGATACCTGCTCGCTCTCACGATCTGAACGCCTGACAATGTGAAGGCGTCCCTGTACGGGCAGTGGCCGGCGCGGCCGAGCGTAAACGGCGGGTGGCCGTCGAGTGCGCTCAGCGCCGCCCCACACGCAACTGCGGACGTGCGCCACGGCTTGTCGGGGTACGGTCTTGACGGGATTGCGGCGAAAGGAATTCGCAGGTTCAGAGCGGTCCTGGTCTCAGTCGCTGGTCGGCAGCAGCGTCTGCGGCGGCCCCTGCGTCGTGCGCCGATACCGGCGCACCAGACTGACGTCGACGCCCTGGCCGGACAGGTGCAGCGTCATGACCAGCTCGCCCCCCGGGGCGATCGCGAACTGCTCGCTCAGCTTCGGTCCGAGCAGCGGCTGCAGCTCGATGACGAAGGCCTGTCCGCGCCAGCCGCAACTCTGGTTCGCGGTGTCGTGCGGCCCGAAGGCGATGACGGTCGGAATGCCGAGGCTGCACTGCTGTACGCCGGCCGCGCTGATCAGGGAGAACTCGCGCGGGGAGAGTGCGAGGCTGATCTTGGTGCCGACCGGCACGTGCCCAATGAGCTCGCGGACCCAGGCCGCACCGAACATGGGGGCGCTCACTTCGACGCTGGGCTCCTGGACGGTGTGTTCCCCGGCGCGGACCGGTGCGGACGAACCGTCCCCGTCATGATCGCGTCCGGAGGACGGAGCGGACTGGCTCTGCGCGCGCGCCTCGGCGCGTTTCATTGCCCGCAGCGCTTTGCGCATGCGCGCGTGCAATTGCGCCTGCAGCCGCGTCACCGCCGCATCGATGGGTTCGCTGTGTGCCGCGTCGAGCTGCCAGTCGCCGGCTAGGTGCGGCGCGTGCGCCGGGGCGGTGAGCCGCAGCGGCGCCATTGAGCAGCCGGACAGGGCGGCGGCGAATGCGGTCGCGCCCAGCCGGAGCGCGCGGGACGGACGGGTCGGCATATCGAGGAGGAGCCCGGGGTGCTGGCCGTTGGACCGTGCGTCAGGGACTCAAGTTCTGCTGGCGGCGGCGCGGGCAGCGAGCGCTTCGATCCGCGCCCAGTCGCGTGCGGCGAGCGCCTCGGCCGGCGAGAGCCATGACCCCCCGGCGCACAACACGTTGCCGAGTTTCAGGAAGGTGCCGACCGTCTCCTGCGTGATGCCGCCGGTCGGACAGAACCGCGCCTGCGGAAACGGTCCGGCGAAGGACTTGAGCATGGCGGTGCCGCCGGCCGGCACGGCCGGGAAGAATTTGAAACAGTGGTAGCCGTGGGCGAGTCCGAGCATCAGCTCCGAGGCGCTCGCCACCGCCGGCAGGTACGGGATCGGGGCATGCTCGCCCGCCTCGAGCAGCGCCGGGGTCGATCCCGGGGAGATCGCGAACGTGGCGCCCGCGTTGGCGGCGGCGCGCAGGTCCTCGACCGACAGCACGGTGCCGGCGCCCACCGAGATCTCCGGCACGGCGTGCGCAATCGCTTCGATGGCTGCGAGCGCCGACGGCGTGCGCAGCGTCACTTCGATGACGCGCAGACCGCCGCGCACCAGGGCGCGCGCCAGGTCCGGGGCGATGGCCGGGTCATCGATCACCACGACGGGCATGACCGGGGAGAGCTTGAGGATCCGCTCGATGTCGGCAGAGGAGTGCATGGCTTCGGCTCGGTGTGTGGGGATCGAGGCCCTATCCTGCAGCAATCGCACCGAATGCGATAGGGCGTGCCGGGGGAATCAGCGCGTCGCGCCCTGAAGAAAAGTCAGCGTCCGCGCCGTGGCATCGAGCCGTACGCGCGCTCCGAGCGGCACCGGCTCGTTGCGCTCGCCGTGGCCGATCGGAAACCCTGCCGCGCACGGCAGGCCGGTTGCGGTGGCCAGATCGCGCAGGACCTGGGCGCTCGTGTAGTCGGCGTCGCGGGGCTCGCAGCCCGTGAATGCGCCGAGCACGATGCCGCGAACCTGGCGGAACACCCCGGCGAGCGCCAGGTGGGTCCACATCCGATCCAGACGGTAGGGCTGCTCGCCCACGTCCTCGAGCAGCAGAACGGCACCCTCGAGCGGCGGCAGGTACGGGGTGCCGAGCAGCCGCGAGAGCACCGCGAGGGTCCCGCCCTGCAGGGGCCCTTCGGCCACCCCCGGAACAAAAGTGTCGGTCCCTTGCAGCGGCGCGGCCGGCGCACCGTCCTCGAGCAGGGCAAACAGCCGCTCGTGCGTCTGCGTCTCGAGCTTGCCCAGCTGGGTGAGGACCGGCCCGTGCACACTGATCAGCCCGTTGCGCTGCAGCCACGCGTGCAGCGCGGTGATGTCCGAGAAACCCACGAGTGGCTTC
>JAKADE010000647.1 GCA_021820785.1 Pseudomonadota bacterium | reverse complement strand
CCCGCTGGAATAGGCCCCGGATCGAGAATTCCCTACAGACCGGCCGCAGGCGGCGTGTTGGAGTGCGCACTGGTGAAACGATCGAGCCTTTTGTCCATGGCAATGCCACCCACGGAGGGTCCGGATACGGACAGTACCCCGGCAATCCGGATACTGGTCGTGGAAGATCACGTCCCCACCGGCAAGGCCATCGCGGCGCTGCTGGAAGGAACGCTGGGTCGCTGCGCGCCCGCGGGGCGTGCCATGACCGTCGCCACCGTGCGCGACGCGGAGAGTGCGCTGGAATCGGTCAGCGCCGCTCCGCCGGACGTCGTCGTCATGGACATCTCCCTGCCCGGCATGAACGGCATCGAGGCGACACGCCGGCTGCGCGACATTGCGCCGACCCTCCCGGTCATCATCCATTCGCGTAGCGACACCGACGTCTACCGGGCCATGGCCGCCGAAGCCGGCGTGCGCGCCTTCGTCAGCAAGCAGGACACCGCGAGAAAGCTGCCCACCTCGATTCGCAGCGTTCTCGAACAGCCGGCCACGGGTTAGGGATTCGTAACCCAGCCCCGGGGCTTGCGTTCGTAGCCGAACTGGATCTCGACCCGCCGCGCCGCGCAGCGCGAACAGCGGAACCGAACGAGCCGCGACGCGAGCGGCCCGTCCCACCCCAGTACGCGAGCCAGCGCTTCGACGGGCACCTCGCGACGATGTCCGCAAGCGGCGCAGCGCAGTTCGGCGAACGCCCCGCGGTGATCGGCGAGGCAGGTCGAGGGCGTGAGCGGCAGGGGCATGACCGCAGCTTGTCCCGCGGACGGGCGCCCTGTCCATGCAGCGGCCCCGTGAGGCGAGCACTGGATGCTGCAACTGATTGATGCGCAACGCATTGAAGTGCCGGCGCTCGCCGCTCAGATGACCGCCTGCCGGCCGATCCGCTACAGTGCACCCATGTGCGGACGTTACATCCTAGCCCAGCAGGCGAAGTTCGAGCGGGCCGTGCGGCTCGGCCGCGTGCACTGGGAGTTCACGGCACGCTACAACGTCGCACCGTCGCAGCCGGTGCCCGTGGTGCGGGCCGACGCCGGTGTGCACGAAGGCGTCATGATGCGCTGGGGCCTGATCCCCTTCTTCGCCCACGGCGTGCCGCCAAAATACTCGACGATCAACGCCACGGTGGAAAAACTGACTGCATCGCCGGTATGGCGCGGTCCGTGGAAACACAGCCAGCGCTGCATCCAGATCGCCGCCGGCTTCTACGAGTGGCGCCTGGAAGAGAGCGGACGCAAGCAGCCATACTTCATCCACCTCATCGACGCCCCGGTATTCGGGTTCGCGGGCATCTGGGATCGCAGCGTCGCGACCGACGGCAGCACGATCGAGAGCTGCGCCCTGATCACGCTGCCGGGCAACACTCTGCTGCGCCACATCCACAACAGCGGCACCCATCCCGGGCGCATGCCGGCGATCCTCGTACCCGAACAGTTCGACGCCTGGCTCGACGGCTCACCGCAGGAGGCTCTGGCGATGGTCAGTGCCTACCCGCCGCAGCACATGGCCGCACATCCGGTCAGCCTGAAGGTCAACAGTCCGCGCAACGACGGGCCGGAACTGATCGAACCACTGCGGGCGTGAACTCGGTGGCGGGCACTGCGCGCAGCGCAGGCGCTTCGGTTCAGGCCGCCGCCACCGCACGCCGCACCGCAGCGGGCACATCCTCGAGCGCCGCATTGCGGTGCCGAGCGCCGCGTCCAATGGCGTAGTAGCACCAACCCTGTCCCTGCATCTGTGCGGGATCGTAGAGATTGCGGCCGTCGAAAATCACCGGCTCTTTCATGCGCCGGTGCATCTCGGCGAACTGCGGACTGCGAAACTCCGGCCACTCGGTCACGATGGCGAGTGCATCAGCGCCCTCGAGCGCCTGCAGCGCCGAGTCGCACAGATGCAGGTCGGGGTGCTCGCCGAACAGACGCCGCGCTTCGCGCATGGCCACCGGGTCGTAGGCGCGCACCCGGGCGCCGGCCGCCCAGAGACTCCCGAGCAGCACCCGGCTCGGCGCCTCGCGCATGTCGTCCGTGTTGGGTTTGAACGCCAGCCCCCACAGCGCAATCGTCCTGCCGTTCAGGTCGGGGAAGTGCGCACTCATCTTCTCGAACAACCTGTGCTTCTGACGGTCGTTGACCGCCTCGACTGCCTGCAGCAGCGCCGCGTCGCAGCCGGCGCTGCGCGCCGAGCGCACCAGCGCCTTGACGTCCTTCGGGAAGCACGAGCCGCCGTACCCGACGCCCGGATAGAGAAACGCATAGCCGATCCGCGGATCTGCCCCCATCCCCTGTCGGACGCTCTCGATGTCCGCGCCGGCCCGCTCGGCGAATCCGGCCAGCTCGTTCATGAAGCTGATCCGCGTGGCGAGCATCGCATTGGCGGCGTACTTAGTGAGCTCCGCGGAGCGCACGTCCATCGCGATCAACCGACTGCGGTTGCGCGTAAAGGGTTCATACAACTCGCGCATCAGTCCGACCGCCCGTTCGCTCGCGGCACCGATGACGATCCGGTCTGGCTTCATGAAATCGGCAATGGCAGCGCCTTCCTTGAGGAACTCCGGGTTCGAGACCGTGTCGTACGCCACCGCCGCACCGCGCCGCTGCAGGGCCCTTTCGAGCGTTGCGCGCACCTGCTCCCCGGTGCCCACCGGCACCGTCGACTTGGTGATCACGACCTTGTACTCGTTCATGCGCGCCCCGATCGTCTCGGCGACCGCCAGGACGTGGCG
>JAKADE010000646.1 GCA_021820785.1 Pseudomonadota bacterium | reverse complement strand
CCGGGCTGTTAGCGCAGCACTCACCCAGCGCGGAAGATTATTCATGGCGTGAATTATAGCCATTCACGACGTGAATGGAAATCAAAACCGGATCCGCCGTGCGCCGGGGCGGATCGTGGTGCGGCACGTATCGAATTCGAACCGGTGCACACCGCCGGGCTGCAGCGGCGCGAGGCGAATGAACGCCCGCCCGTGACCTGACATCCTCGCACCTGCGTGGATGCGGCGGACACACTGCGCTCGCGCAACGGACGGCGCGCGACCAGAGATGCGGGCCGGGGTGCTTGGAGTCCCCTCAGGGGGTGGAATGCCTCTTCGGTGCCACCGGACGGGGCCGATTGTGCTCATCGACCAGCACCACGACCGGACGGTGCGTGGCGAGCTCCGCGTCCGAATACTGCGAGTACGCGCAGATGATCAGCAGATCGCCCACCATGGCCCGCCGAGCTGCCGCCCCGTTCAAGCTGATGGTGCCGCTGCCGCGGGCGGCGCGGATCGCATAGGTGGAGAACCGCTCCCCGTTGGTGACGTTGTAGAGCTCCAGGTACTGGAACTCGACGATACCCGAGGCCTCGAGCAGCGCCTCGTCGATCCCGCAGGAGCCCTCGTAGTCGAGGTCCGCCTCGGTGACGCGTACGCGATGGAGCTTGGCTTGAAGCAGGGTCTTGAGCATTGCGGTCTCGGGTCCGGGATCGGGGTCGCCAAGGATACCCGATGCGCCCCGGTGCGGCCGAGGTGGGGCGGCGTGCCGCCTTGCGGGCCGGGCCCGCTCAGGGGCCGGGGAACAGCCCCGCAAGGTCGACCGCCGCATCCGTCAGGCCCGGCAGGAACGTCACGCCCGGATGTTCGGTGACGGACTCCTCGGTGTAGTGAGCGCCGGTGAGTCCGCGGAAGAAATGCATCGTGGCGCTCGTCAGGTCGAGGAGCCAGACCTCGGGGATGCCGTGCCGGCCGTAGAGCGGCACCTTGGTGTCGCGATCGTAATGCCAGGTGGTATCGCTGACCTCAATCACCAGCAGGGCGTCGGAGGCCGAAGGCTGGGGCGGATGCGCACTGTCGCGCCCTGCCCGCAGCACGGCCAAGTCCGGGGCCGCCTCGGAATCCTCCCCCAGGCGGATCGGGGCGTGCCGCAGCACGCTCGCCTGGCCGAGCACGGCATCACGCAAGCGCTCCTCGAGCCGTCGCACCATCGCGCGGTGTGCGTGGCTCGCCGGCGCGAGATCGAAAAGCGCACCCTCGATGAGCTCGAGCGGGGCGTCGGTGCCGAGCAGGCCGAGCTCGGTCATGCGATGGAAATCCTCGACACGGATGCGGTGGCGACGGGGCCGCGCTTCGCCGCGGCTGCTCGATTCTTCGGTCATGGCGGTCCTCACCGGGCGAGAAGCGAACCGGAGGGCAGTCTACGCGGAGCGCGCGCGGCGCGCATTTCGCGAGACCGAGCCCCTGCGGCGCGCCGCCTCTGGGGGTTGCCCTTGCTGCCGGCACCTGCAATCCTTGGGACTCTCGCCAGGAGCACGCATGCCGAATCTCAACGCCTTCAAGGCCTACGACATCCGCGGTCGCATTCCCGATGAAATCAACGAGTCCCTGGCGTACGACATCGCCCGGGCCTTCTGCGCGCTGGTCAAGCCGCATCGGGTGGCCGTCGGCTATGACATCCGTCTCACCAGCCCCGCGCTCGCCGCAGCGGTGCGCCGCGGGCTGACCGACTGCGGCGCCGATGCGCTCGACATCGGGCTGTGGGGAACGGAAGCGGCGTATTTCTCGACCTTCGCCTACGAACTCGACGGCGGCATCATGGTCACCGCCAGCCACAACCCGTCGGACTACAACGGCATGAAGTTCGTGCGCGAGCAGGCGCGCCCGGTGAGCTCCGACACCGGTCTGAACGAGATGCGCGACATGATCGCGGCCGGCAAACTGCCCGGCAAGGCCGCCACGCCCGGCCGCGAGGGTGCACTCGATATCCGCGAGCGTTACATCGAGCACCTGCTCGGCTACGTCGATACCCGCAAGCTGCGCAAACTCAAGGTGGTCGTGAACCCCGGCAACGGCGGCGCGGGCCTCGCCATCGATGCGCTCGAGCCGCATCTGCCGTTCGAGTTCATCAAGGTCAACCACATGCCCGATGGGACTTTCCCCAACGGCATTCCCAACCCGATGCTCGAGGAGAACCGCGCGGCCACTGCCGAAGTGGTGCGCAAGAGCGGCGCGGACGTCGGGCTCGCGTGGGATGGCGATTACGACCGCTGCTTCTTCTTCGACGAGCACGGCACCTTCATCGAAGGGTACTACCTGGTCGGCCTGCTCGCCGAGGTGTTCTTGAAGCGCGAGCGCGGCGCGCGCATCGTGCACGATCCGCGCCTGACCTGGAACACCATCGACGTCGTGCGCGAACATGGCGGTGAGCCGGTGTTGTGCCGCTCAGGGCATGCGTTCATCAAGCAGAAGATGCGCGAGGTGGACGGCATCTACGGCGGAGAGATGAGCGCGCACCATTACTTTCGTTCGTTCTCATACTGTGACAGCGGCATGATCCCCTGGCTGGTGGCGCTGCAGGTGATCGCCGAGCGTGGGCCACTCTCGGCACTCCTCGGGGAGCGCATGCGGCGCTTTCCGGCGAGCGGGGAAATCAACCGCAAGCTCGCGACCGATGCGCGCTCGATTCTCGAGCGCGTGCAACGGCACTACGCCAAGACCGCGCTCGCCGTCGATCACACCGACGGGCTGTCGATGGAGTTCGCCGAGTGGCGCTTCAAC
>JAKADE010000645.1 GCA_021820785.1 Pseudomonadota bacterium | reverse complement strand
CCGAGCTCCGGCAACGTATTTGCGGATCTCGGGCTCCCGGATGCAGAAGATCTTGGCGCGAAAGTGCGTCTCGCAATCATCATTAACCGACTGGTCGCCGCCCAGCGACTCACTCAGGTCAAGGCGGCCGGCCGATTGAACGTCAGTCAGCAAACGATCTCCGCGCTCAAGAACTATCGCCTCAACGGCTTTGCTGTCGAGCAGCTTTTGAACTTCCTGCTGGCGCTGGGGCAAGATTTGGAAATATGCGTCAGGTCACGAATAGATTGTGCCGTCGGTACAGTGTCGGTGACCTTCGCGTAAGACCTCAACTGCATGGACGAAGGCGACTCAGGGTGTCAGGAGACCTTTTCCGCTCAGGGCTATTTTGTGGTGCCACGGTTCTTCGACGGTCGCGAACCGGAGGGGACCTCGACCATCACGATGAAGTGGACATTGGGGCCGTACCGCCCATCGGCCTGATCAACGTATTTACGGTCGGCGATCGGAGCAATCCAGGAGTTTCCCCGATTTTCCGGCGATACTGCCCCTTTGCATTCGCGCGACGACGATCTACAGTCAGCGCTTCCGTGCTCACTCGGCAATCGTGGGGCGATGGACCTTGCCGGACCCCGAGCACGGTCCTCTGAACAACAATGGGCAAACCATGATCGGTCGCGAACTCTATTCGATCAAAGAGGCGCGCGAGCTGCTGGGCGGCATCTCGCGAAATTCGATCTATGAGCTTCTACGTTCGGGCAACCTTCCGAGCGTGGTACTCGGCTGCCGGCGGTTCATCGCCGCATCGGCGATCGCGGAACTCATCGAAAAGTCGACGACAAGGGTCAGCCCCTCCAGGGATTGCGCACGCTCGCGGGTGTCGGCCCAGACATCTCTGCCCTTCCGCCTGTCGCCCGCCACCGGCCGCAGATCTCATAGAGCAAGGCAGACTGGGACCGCAGAGCCCGCTCACTTGCCCTGTCGGAAGAGGCCGTAGAATGGCGCCCGCTGGCCACTGTCACGGCCCTTTGCAGGTCTCGATAGAAACCCGTCTGTAGAGCCCGCGATGCGCACCATCCTTGTCCGAGTTGGAATTGATTTTATGGCAGGATAGCGAGATGTCCGCGTTGTGCAGCAGATTGTCGCGCGTCAACCGTGGCCAAACAGGCGCCCACGGAGTGACGCCGTCCATCACTGCCCGCCCCTCTGCGGTCGAGAAGATGCGCTTCAAGGCACTGGCCTTGCGCTCTGGTGTCTCCGAATCGGCGCTCGCGCTCGTGGCGATCCGGAACCTCCTGGGTTCCGACGACGAGAAATCGGAGACGCCGACTGCAATGGAGCGCATCGCAGCGACCGATCGGATCACCATTCGGCTGCGCCCCGGAGACGGGGCGGCGATCGCTCGACGGGCGGCCGGGCGCGGCATGAAGGCATCGGGGTATCTCTCGGCGCTCGTTCGGGCACACGTCTGCGGGAATCCACCGCTCCCTCACGCGGAACTCGCAGCCCTGAAGACGAGCGTGACGGTCTTGGCCGGACTCGGGCAGGCCTTTGCTCGCCTCGCGCGCAGCTCAGCACTGACCGACACGGACGGGGCGACACTACGGAACGATATCGCCCATGTCCGGGTCGTCCTTGCTGGCCTCGAACAGCAAACGCACGACCTCGCTAAGGCCGCGCTGATCGCCTGGGAGAGCCAGAGTGAGTAGACCGCAGTTCCGGGTACCGACAGACGCCCCTGCCCCTCTGGACATCACCAGCCACGCAAGGCGTGCGCCTGCAGCATCCACAAGGCTCACAGCCGGACAGATCGAGCAAATCCGACGCACCGTGCGGCGAGTACCGGAAGTGATGGTGAAAGTGACCGGCGGCGGCCGGAACATCGGCGCCGTCGCGGCCCATGTCGCCTATATCAGTCGCCACGGGGAGATCGAACTCGAGACGGACGACGGACAGCGGGTATCCAAGGCAGACCAGAACGAGCTGCTCAAGAGCTGGCACCTGGATCTTTCCCCCGGCCAGTATCGCCCGCTGCCGCGCGGCGCCAAGAAATCAGTCGGCGGCGTCAAGCTGGTGCACAACATCGTGCTGTCCATGCCGGCGCCGACCCCACCGGACAAGGTGCTGGCAGCGGCGAAGACCTTTGCCCGCGAAAAGTTCGGGCTCAAGTACCGCTACGCCATGGCGCTCCATACCCATCAGGGACACCCACATGTGCACCTGGTCGTCAAGGCCGAGGGCCTCAATGTCCCGCGCGTTCACATCGACAAAGCCATGCTCCGCGAGTGGCGCCAGGATTTTGCCCAGATGATGCGGGACCAGGGCATCGCCGCTAATGCGACGTCGCGAGCTCTGCGGGGACACAGCAAGGGAGCTGAGCGGGATTGTCACTACCGGACCAGAAGGCGGGGAAGCTCATTTGTTCTTCGCGAAAGGGCCCTCAGCGTCGCCAGAGAGCTGTCGACGTCAGCTACGATCCGGGATCCAGCGCACGCAAAGATAGCCGAAACGCGAAAGCAGGTTGTAGCCGGATGGCTCGGCGTGGCTGCCATGCTCAACCGGCAAGGGGAAGCTCGCCTCGCTGGCGAGGTGCGGCAATTCGTAAAGAACCTGCCACCGGTGCTCACAGATCGTGAGCGAACCGCATTCGAGCTTCTTGCACACATGAAGGCTCAGAGATTGGAGCGGACGTGTATTGAAGACACGGCGCATCACAGAAAGCCCGAACAAACATGCCAAATTCTCCTTACGTAGACAAACCCAGAGTGCACCGCCTCACTCC
>JAKADE010000644.1 GCA_021820785.1 Pseudomonadota bacterium | reverse complement strand
GTTCGAGACGTAGTAATACACTGTCGGCTTGCTGACCTTCAGTGCCGCGGCGATGTCATCGAGCGATGTGTTGTGATAGCCCTTGTGATTGAAGGCGTGCGCGGCGGCGCGGATGACCGCTTCGCGCTTGATCTGCCGGTCGCGGGCACGCTCGCCGCTGGCGCGCCACGGCGAGCCGCGCGCACCGGCGGCCGGGGTGCCGGCCGGGCCGGTCTCGGGAGCGGCTCGTCCGGGCGCTGTTTTGCGTCGACTGGTTGCCATGCCGGTTCTGGAGGGCCCGTCGCGAGGCGCGGCCCGGAGGCGGTGAGTATAGCCGCACGCCGCGGGTTCTGCGCGCTCCGCCACCGTGCCCCGTTCGGCAACCGGGCCCTGCGTCACACGCTCGCGGGGCTGTGCACGTCGGCCACGGCCGACGCGTTGACCGGCCGGCCGGCGCTGTATCATACTGATCAGTAGCTATCCTACCGGCGCGTAAAGACTTTTCCCCGCCCAGCGCCCAGCGAGCGAACCATGTCATCGAAGCACACGAGTGCCGTCCCTTCCGCCCGTGCCGAGGACCCGGTCCCGGCGCGTCTCGATCCACCGCTGCGCTTCATCTCGGCCGCCTCGCTGTTCGACGGCCACGATGCGGCCATCAACATGATCCGCCGCCTGCTGCAGGCACATGGCGCGGAAGTGGTGCACCTCGGCCACAACCGCAGCGTTGCGGAGATCGTCCGCGCAGCAATCCAGGAGGATGCGGACGCGGTCGCGGTGAGCTCCTACCAGGGCGGCCACAACGAGTATTTTGCCTACATGGTCGACATGCTGCGTGAGCGCGGCTGCGAGCATATCCGGGTGGTGGTCGGCGGCGGGGGCACCATTGCTCCGCAGGAAATCGAAGCGCTCGAGCGCCACGGCGTCGAGCGCATCTATACCCCCGAGGACGGCCGCCGGCTCGGACTCGACGGCATGATCAATGACGTGTTCACCCGCGTGCGCGCAGCGCGCCGGCCAGGCTATGAACACGGGCCGCTTTCGGCGCGCGAGCCGGCGCAGATCGCGCGCGCGATCACCGTACTCGAGAACGCCGTGCCCGGGGACCCGCAGCTCGAGCAGATCCGCCGGGCCGTGCAGCGCTCCCCGAACCGGGTGCCGGTGGTCGGGATCACCGGGAGCGGCGGGGCGGGCAAATCCAGTCTCACCGACGAGTTGCTCGGGCGGCTGACGCGGGAATTTGCGGACCGCCGGATCGCCGTGGTGGCGATGGATCCGACCCGCCGGCGCAGCGGCGGGGCGCTGCTCGGGGACCGCATCCGCATGAACAGCCTGGATTCGGATGCGATTTTCATGCGCTCGCTCGCCACGCGCCGCCAGCACATGGCGACTGCGGCGGTGCTGAAGGACGTGATCCAGCTGTACCAGGCCGCCGGATTCGACCTGATCCTGGTCGAGACGGCCGGAACCGGCCAGGCCGACAGCGAAATCGTCGATCTGGTCGACCTGTCGATGTACGTGATGACCAGCGAGTACGGCGCGGCCAGTCAGCTCGAGAAGATCGACATGCTCGACTACGCTGACCTGGTCGTGCTCAACAAGAGCGACAAACGCGGTGCGCACGACAGTCTGCGCGACGTGCGCAAGCAATGGCGGCGCAATCATCCGGCGCAGCGCGAACTGGCCGACGCGGACCTGCCGGTGTTCCCGACCGTCGCCAGCCGTTTCAACGACCCCGGGGTGAACCGGCTGTTCGCGGCGCTGTGCGCGGCGCTCAACGAGAAGCGTATCGGTGCGGCGCGCTGGGAGAGCGCTCCGGTGGCCGAAGCGGCCGGGGCGGCTGCACGCGAACCGCTGATTCCGGGGGCGCGGGTGCGCTACCTGGCAGAGATCGCCCGCCACGGCCGGGCCGAAAGCGAGAGCATCGAGCGACGCGCCGAAGCCGCGCGGCGTGCCCAGGGCTTGTACCAGGCGCTCGAAGTGCTGGGCGACGAGGCGCTGCCGGCGCCGCTCGAGCCCTATCCGGAGGCGGTGCTGCGCCAGAGCACAGATGCCTCCCGCGCCGAGCTGCGTCGGGCCTACACCCGTGCCCTGGCCGAGGTGGGGGTCGAGGGCGTCGCGTTGCTCAAGGCCTGGCCGGCCCGCGTGCAGGCTGCAACCGCCGACACCTACTCGTACACCGTGCGCGGCCGCGAGGTGACGGGCGAGAACTACACCGAGACGCTGTCGCACCAGCGGGTGCCGAAGATCGCGGTCCCCAAGCTGCGCGACTGGGGTGAGCAGCTGCGCTTCATCTGCACTGAGAACCTGCCCGGCGCCTTCCCGTATACCGGCGGGGTATATCCGTACCGGCGCGAAGAGGAGGACCCGACCCGCATGTTTGCCGGGGAGGGCGCTCCGGAGCGCACCAACCGGCGGTTTCACTATCTGGCGCAGGGGCACGGTGCGGCGCGCCTGTCCACGGCGTTCGATTCCACGACGCTCTATGGCGAGGACCCGGATACCCGGCCCGACATCTACGGCCGCACGGGCAATTCCGGCGTGTCGGTGGCCACGCTCGATGACATGAAGAAGCTCTACTCGGGCTTCGACCTGGCGCGGCCGACGACCTCGGTGTCGATGACCATCAATGGCCCGGCGCCGATGATCCTGGCGATGTTTCTGAATACCGCGATCGACCAGCGGGTCGAGCGTTATCTGCGTGCCGAGGGCCGCTGGCGCGAGAGTGAGCAGCGCATCGAGGCCCTGCACCGTGCCGCCGCCGAGCGCGGCATCGCGCCGCCGGCC
>JAKADE010000643.1:867-2764 GCA_021820785.1 Pseudomonadota bacterium | reverse complement strand
CCCTGCGACACGCCTCCGAGCCGCTCGGCCGGCCCATGCCGGCGCCGATGGGGCCGTGATCGGCGTGCACGGTGTGAAAACCGCTCACCCTCGGCGCTGCAAATGCTCTGCCGCCCAGACTCCTAGCGCCGAACGACCGGCGCGCTCAGCGCGGGGCGTGCAGGTGCGCCTCGAGAAACCACAGCTGCTTGTCGGCCTCGCGCGAGACTTCGGTGAACAGATCCGCGCTGTCGGCATCGCCGAGCCGCGCCGTCTCATCGATGCCGGCGCGCACCTTGCGCCCGAAGTCCGCCAGCGCCGTGGCCAGCGCCTCGAGGTGCGCCACCCCCTCGACGATCTGCTCGGGGTAGGCCTTCAGCGTCGTGGTGCGCGACACGGCAGCCAGGGTTCCGCCCGCGGTTCCGCCGAGCGCGGTCACCCGCTCGGCAATACCATCGACGTGCGCCTCGATCTGCTCGGCGATCTGGTCGAACAGCTCGTGCAGCGCGATGAAATTCGGTCCCTTGACGTTCCAGTGCGCATGCTTGGTCTGCAGCGCCAGATCAATGGCGTCGGCGAGCCGTGCGTTGAGCAGACGGATCACCTGGGTGCGGGTGTCGGCGGAAAGATCGTTGCGGGTCTCGAACATGGCATTCTCCTCAGTCGCTCATCGTCAGTGCTGCGGCGGTGGATCTCACGTCGGCTCAATTAGTATGACGGTTCGCCACGCCGCGAAGCGGGTGAGGCTGTTGTAGCACCGGGCGAATGACGCAGGCCAATCGCTAGTTCGGATCAGGATGATAAAGGGCGTCTATCGGCGCTAGAATTGCGGGCTTTCCCCGTACGGAACACACGCACCATGAAACCCGCAATGAACGTCGCGATCACCGGCGCCGCCGGCCAGATCGGCTATGCCCTCGCCTTCCGTGTCGCCTCCGGAGCACTGCTCGGCCCGGATCAGCCCATCAACCTGCACCTGCTCGAGGTCACTCCGGCGCTGCAGGCACTGAACGGTGTGGTCATGGAGCTTGCCGACTGCGCGTTCCCCGGACTGAACAAGATCGTCGCGACGGACGATGCCAAGGTGGCGTTCCGTGACTGCCACGTGGCGCTGCTGGTCGGCGCGCGGCCGCGCGGACCGGGGATGGAGCGCAAGGATCTGCTGCTCGCCAATGCACAGATTTTCTCCGCGCAGGGCAAGGCTCTTAACGAAGCGGCCGACCGCAACGTCAAAGTGCTGGTGGTGGGCAATCCGGCGAACACCAACGCGCTGATCGCACGGGCCAATGCCAGGGACCTGAACCCGCGCAATTTCACGGCGATGACCCGCCTCGATCACAATCGCGCGCTCTCGCAGCTGGCCGAGAAGACCGGCACGCACGTGCTCGACATCCGCCGCATGACCATCTGGGGCAATCACTCCGCGACGCAGTACCCCGACATCAGCCACGCGCTGGTCGGCGGCAAGCCGGCGCCGTCGCTGGTGGAGGCCTCCTGGGTCGAGCAGACCTTCATCCCGCAGGTCCAGCAGCGCGGCGCTGCCATCATCAAGGCCCGCGGCGCCTCGTCAGCCGCCTCGGCCGCCTCCGCTGCGATCGATCACATCCACACCTGGGTGCACGGTACCGCCGAGGGCGACTGGGTGAGCATGGCGATTCCCTCCGATGGCAGCTACGGCATCCCCGAGGGCGTGATCTACTCGTACCCCGTGACGACGCGCAATGGGGAATACCAGATCGTTCAGGGTCTGGACATCAGCCCCGCCAGCCGCAAGCGCATGGATGCGACGCTCGCGGAACTGCACGAGGAACGCGACGGCGTGAAGACGCTCCTCGGCTGACCGTCACTGCGCCGGCGCAGCATCGCTGCGCCGGCCCGCTGCGGGTCCGGATCACGGTCCGGCCCGCATCGGCCGCCG
>JAKADE010000643.1:0-857 GCA_021820785.1 Pseudomonadota bacterium | reverse complement strand
CTATAGTGCGCTGGCGCCGTTCCTTTTTTCTTCGCCAGCTCGGCACGAAGGAGCTTCCATGCTGGGTGCACTCCTTGCGCTCGTCGCCGCCGCCGCCATCGGCTATGCCGTGACCCAGGCCGGCGGCGTCATCACCCTGATCCTCATCGTCGCGGTGCTCTACCTGGCCTACCGCCGACTCTCGCTGCTCGCCTTCACCGCCACGTTCACCGTGCTGCTGGCCGCCTACAGCTACTTCGGGGCGAGCAACGCCGCGGCAGCGACGTGGAAGGGGTTCCTGTGGCTGTCGCTCGCGGCGTTGTGGCTGCTGAACGTGCGCTGGCTGCGCAAGGCGCTGATCACCCGGCCCTTCATGAAGGCCTATCGGCGGCTCCTGCCCTCGATGTCGCAGACCGAGCGCGAGGCGCTCGAGGCCGGCACGGTGTGGTGGGATGGGGAGCTGTTCACCGGTGCACCGCAATGGTCGAAGCTGCTCGGCGCGCGCGCTCCCGAGCTCAGCGCCGAGGAACAGGCGTTTCTCGACGGCCCCTGCGAGGAACTGTGCCGCATGCTCGATGACTGGAACATCACGCATGAGCGCGGTGATCTGCCGCCGCACGTGTGGGAGTTCATCAAGGCTCGCGGCTTCTTCGCCATGATCATTCCGAAGCGCTACGGCGGCCTGGAGTTCTCCGCCTTCGCCCACTCGTGCGTGCTGACCAAGATCGCCAGCCGCAGCGCGACGGCGTCCTCCACCATCGCGGTACCGAACTCGCTCGGACCGGCCGAGCTGCTGCACCATTACGGCACCGAGGAGCAGAAGAACCACTACCTGCCGCGGCTCGCGCGCGGGGAGGAGGTGCCGTGCTTCGCGCTGA
>JAKADE010000642.1 GCA_021820785.1 Pseudomonadota bacterium | reverse complement strand
ACCGAGCGGATCCAGGTCTGGCCGCTGCCCTGAGGACCCCGGCGCCCGAACGGGCGCAAATGCGCGGCGAATCACACACCCGGAGTGTTCGCCGGGGCAGACAGGGATTATCCTCGTCGCGAGGACGCGGAGAGGCTCCCGCGAGCCCTAGTTCGGAGGTGCACGCCAGATGGTCACCACGATCCGTTGTGTCGCGCCGCGCAGTGGCGCCGCGCGCCGGTTGTACGCCGACCGCAGACTCCGCGAGCCGCCGGGACTTTGAGCATGGATGCGAAGCACGACCCGCATGCGCCGAGCGACGCATGGCAGAGCGCCCAGGTACTCGATGCGCTGCCACTGTTCGTCGCGGTACTGAACACGCGGGGTGAGCTGCAGTACGTCAATCGGGCGCCCTTGCAGCGCTCGGGACTGACGCTTGCGACCCTGAGCGGTCGGCACCTCGCCGAGACACCCTGGTTCAAACACTCCGCACTCGAGCGTGAGCACCTGCGCCGCACGCTGGTGCGCGCCGCGACCGGGGAGAGCGTGTGCGAGGAATTCGACGTCGTGAGGCCCAAGCCCAGTGACGACCAGATCAGGATGGAGGCCACGTTCAGCCCGCTGCGCGATGCAGCCGGCGGCATCCGCGGCATCGTAGTCACCGCGGTCGACATCACCGATCACCGGCGGCAGCGTGCACGCGTCGACTGGCTGACGCGAATCCTGCGGCTGCAAAGCGGCGTCAATGCCGCCATGGCACACATTCGCGACCGCGACGAACTGCTGCGCGAGGCATGCCGCCTCGCGGTGGACGGTGGCGGTTATCACAACGCTGCACTGTGGATGACCGAGCCCGATGGCCGCCGTGCGCGGCTCGCATACCGCGCCGGCGGCGCGGGCATCGATCTGCCCGGCGAACTCATCATCAGCGATGGTTCCGAAGCCGATGCCAGCCTCACGGCCCGCGCCCTGCGCACCGGCAGGATCTGCATGAGCGATCTGCGTCAGTCCGAACCGCCGGTCGGCGGCCGCGAGCAGCTGCTCGCCTTCGGCTATCAGTCCCTGACCGCACTGCCGCTGATCGTCGAAGGCAAGGCCGTTGCGGCCCTGTCGCTCGCCTCGCTGGACCGCACCCAGATCGACGAGGAACATGTGGCGCTGCTGCAGGATATCGGCGCGACCTTGTCCTTCGCGCTGCATTCGCATCACGTGCAGCATGTCGCAGATTTCCTCCAGCGCTTCGACCCGCTGACGGGACTGGCGAGCCGCATGACGTTCCTCGAGCGCCTTGAGCGCATGATCCGGGAAGATGCGGCTTTGCCCCTGGAGCGCGCCGTCGTGACTTTCGACGTCCGCCGACTGACGCACGTGAACGAGAGTCTTGGCCGGCATGCCGGCGATCTGCTGTTGCAGGCGGTAGCCGAGCGGCTCAACCGGAATGCGCTCGGTGGAACGCACGCCGCATATCTCGGCCGCGGCACATTCGCGCTGATCGCGCCGGGCACGCAGAACTCCGAAGACAGCGTCATGGCGCTACTCGAGGAGACCGTGTTCGCCCAGCCGTTCGAGCTGGGCGGGCGCACGGTGCGGACCTCCTGCCGCATTGGTGTCGCCCGCTACCCGCGTGACGCCGCTCACGGCGCGGATCTGCTGGAGTTTGCCGAGGCGGCCCTGAAGCGCGCCAAGGATTCAGGCGAGCAGTACCTGCATTACCAGCTGCAGAGGCATGGGGAACTCGCCGAACAGCTCCTGCTCGAGCACCAGTTGCGCGATGCACTCGACAACGAGGAATTCGTCCTGTACTACCAGCCGCAGATTGATGCCGCGAGTGGCGCGATCGTGGCGCTCGAGGCGCTACTGCGCTGGCGGCATCCGCAACACGGCATCGTGGCGCCGGACCGATTCCTGCCGCTGCTGGAGTCCTCGGGCCTGATCGTCGCGGTCGGTGCGTGGGCATTGCAGCGGGCCGCCGCCGACACCGGGCTCTGGCACGCCCGGGGCATCGCGCCGCTGCGAGTCGCGGTGAACGTCGCACCCGTGCAGCTGACGCGCCGGCGCTTCGTGCAGGATGTGCTCGGCAACGCCAGGCGCTGTGCACCGGGCTGGGCGCTCGACATCGAGATCACCGAGAGCGGCTTCCTGCACGATGTACAGGGGGCAAACCGCGACTTTGGCGAACTGCGGCGTGCCGGCGTGCGCGTCGCCCTGGATGATTTCGGCACGGGATACTCCTCGCTCGGACTGCTCGCACACCTGGAAGCCGACACGCTGAAGATCGACCGCAGCTTCATCGCCGGACTTCCCGATGATGCACGCGGCGTGACGATGGTCTCGAGCCTCATTGCGATCGCACGCGCCTCGCAGATGACGGTAGTGGCCGAGGGCGTGGAGACCCCGCCTCAGTTCGAGATGCTCAGGCGCATGGGCTGTCACTACACTCAGGGCTACCTGCACGCCCGGCCGGCACCCCTCGAGGCGATCATCGCGTTGTTGCCGATGGCGCGCCCCCACGTCCCATGAGCAGCAACCGCCGCCGCCCGGGGCGCGTTGTCGGACCGGCACGCAGGGCGTATCATCGTGACGCACGACGAGAAGAACGATCGGCCCGCCGGATCAACGGCCGCCCGGGGCGGCTCCGGCAATCCAACGCACATAGAGCTTACGCTCTACAGGGGACAGCATGGGCATCATCACCTGGTTGATTGTCGGTCTGATCGCCGGCTGGGGCGCCGGTAAAGTCATGAAAGGCGGCGGCTACGGAGTCCTGATGGACATCGTGCTCGGCATCCTCG
>JAKADE010000641.1 GCA_021820785.1 Pseudomonadota bacterium | reverse complement strand
CAGAAATCCCGGCGGTGACGGCGCCGTCCAACTCTGATGTTCGGCGCGCTCCGGCCGCAGCCGGTGCAGACGCAGACCTTTGATGTCGACCAGCCACAGCGCCGCCTCGGAGGCGACCCACAGCGGCCCTTCGCCCAGTTCGGCGCCGAGTGAAAAGGCGTGCTCGGCTCGCATCATCGGCAATCGGCCATCGGCCATCGCAGGACGCTGGACATCCTCGCCTCGCGGCGGACGGGCCGCACACCCAAGACCTGCAAGAAATCACCTCTGGGCCGCCGAGGCGGTCTGGCCGTCATACGTCTGATTAGTCTGATTATTAGATCGGCAGCCGTCAAGCCGTGCCCTGCGCCGGCCGGCGCTCGCCGTAGTACTCGCAGAACCACTCGACGAAGCGGCGCACCCCCTCCTCCACGGGCGTTGCGGGACGGTAACCGACGTCTCGCGCAAGATCTTCCACGTCGGCGCACGTCTCCGGGACGTCGCCCGGCTGCAGCGGCAGGAAGCGCTTCTCAGCCTGGCGTCCGAGGCATTGCTCGAGCACCTCGATGTAGCGCATCAGCTCGACCGCCTGGTGGTTGCCGATGTTGTAGAGGCGATACGGCGCTCTGCTCGTGGCCGGATCATGCGTCGCACCGTTCCAGTGCGGATCCGGCTCGGCGATGTGCTCGCAGGCCCGTACCACGCCCTCGGCGATGTCGTCCACGTAGGTGAAATCGCGCTTGTGCCGGCCGTTGTTGTAGACGTCGATGGGCTTGCCGTCGAGGATGTTGCGGGCAAACTGGAACAACGCCATGTCGGGCCGGCCCCACGGACCGTAAACGGTGAAGAAACGCAGTCCCGTCGTCGGCAGACCGAACAAGGCCGAGTAGCTGTGCGCCATGGCCTCGTTGGCCTTCTTGGTCGCCGCATAGATCGACAGCGGATGATCCGCACCGCGGTGTGGCGAGAACGGCATGTCGGTATTGGCGCCATACACCGAGCTGGTCGAGGCATAAACCAGATGCTCGACGCCGTTGTGCCGGCAACCCTCGAGCACCGTCAAAGTCCCCGCGACATTGCTGCGCACGTAACTGTAGGGGTCTTGCATCGAATAGCGCACCCCGGCCTGCGCGGCGAGGTGAATCACCCGCGCGAAGCGCTCCGCGGCAAAGAGGCGCGCCATCGCCGGCTCATCGGCGATGTCGAGGCGGTTGAAACGAAAGCCGCTCGCCTGATGCAGCAGCTTCAGGCGCGCCTCCTTCAGAGCGACGTCGTAGTAGTCGTTGAGGTTGTCGATGCCGACCACCTCGTGCCCGCGCGCCAGGAGCTTCTGGGCGGTGTGAAAGCCGATGAATCCGGCCGCACCGGTGACGAGTATTTTCATGATTCCTCTTCAGGCCTCGACGGCCGCGCTCTGCGGCCCGTTGCGCCACGGATCCCATTGTACCGACCCGCGCCGCTGGCGAACCGGGCATTGCGTCGCAGCGCACCGACGACTCTGCTACGACGCCTCGGTCCGAAGCGGCGGTACAGCCGGCGCCGCGGCGACTGCCCGCGTCTTCCCGGTGATGATGATCACGACGCTCGCGATCACGAGCACGGTGCCGAAGACGGTCCGCGCATCGAGCGATTCGCTGCCGAACACGTAGCCGATGATGACCGCGACCAGCGGATTGACATAGGCATAGGTACCCACTTTGGTCGGTGACTCATGGTGAATCAGCCAGGTGTAGGCGCCGAAGGCGAGCAGCGATCCGGCCACGATGAGATACCCAAGGGCCACCCAGGCCTGTATGGAAACGGCCCTCGGGTCAAAACCGCGCTCCTGCCCGAACAGCAGCGCGGCAACGCCCAGCAAGAGCCCACCGGCCAGCATCTCGGTTCCGGCCGTCATCGTCTTCGCCGGCGGCAACGGCAGCCGCCGCATCAGCACCGAGGCGATCGACCAGCTCAGAGCGGCGATCACCAGCCCGAGCGCCGAGAGCCAGTAGATGGGCGCACCGGAGAGCCCCACCGACGGGTCGACCAACACCACGACGCCCCCCAAACCAACGATCAGCGCCGCGGCGAGCCGCAGCGTCAGCCGCTGGGTGCGCAGCCAGAGGATCTCCGCGACCGCGGTGAAGGCCGGAATCGTGGCCAGCATCACCGCCGCCATCCCGGAGTGAACCTGGCGCTCGGCGGTAAACAGCAGCCCATAATCGATGACGAACATGAGGAATGCGAGCAGTACGATCGAGCCCCACTGGCGCAGCGTCGGCAGACGCTGCCGGCGGGCGAGCGCCCAGGCACACATCGCCGCCCCGGCGACCGTAAAGCGGATCGCCGCGAGCAGCAGGGGCGCCACCTCGCGCACTCCGACACGGATCGCGAAATAGGTCGAACCCCAGACGAGATAAATGATCCCGAATGCGGTCAGGGTCTTGAGCTTGCTGGGCACGAGACGCTCCAGGCGGCCAGTGGACGGTGCGAGGGGGGAACGGGTCCGATCATACCGCAGCGCTGCGCTCAGCCCGGGTCCGCCCGTTCGCCCCCCGGCAGCGTGCGGTAAGTCACAGATCGGCGTTCCGGAAGCGGAGTTTTACGCCGCGCTGCCGAAAAACTGAATCGATTGCGAAGCGTGCGTCCGCGCTTCAGGGGATGCTCCGACCATGGGATATTGGCTGCTCACGCCACTGCTGCTCGCCGCCGCCGCCGTCGCACTCCGACCGGCGCTGCGCCGCGCGTTCGGCGCGGCAGCCGGCGGCCACGCCACCGGCGGTGAGACGGCCGCCGACGCCCCGCCCGAGCCGCAGC
>JAKADE010000640.1 GCA_021820785.1 Pseudomonadota bacterium | reverse complement strand
GCAGCACCAGCACGATGGCCGCGATGAGCGCGAGCCGCCCGGCCACGGCGCCGAGCAACACGAACGAGGCCCCGATGGCAGCACCGGCGAAAATGTGGGCCGGCGCCCACAACAGTGCTGAGAGCAGATTCATCAGGTAGAAGCGGGCCGCATCCATGGACAGCACACCGCTCAACACGGGCACGACCGCCCGCACCCCGGGGGTGAAGCGGGCCGTGAACACGCTCTTGCCGCCGTGGCGCTCAAGGAACGCCGCGCCGCGCGCCACGAGCCGAGGTCGACCGCGAAACGGCCAGCGGCCGAGGATGGCCGCGTGGTAGTGCCGGCCGAGCCAGAAGGCAAAGCCGTCGCCGAGCACGGCCCCGACGAAGGCGGCCAGGACCAGCGGCCACAACCGCAGTGCTCCGGTCGGCACCAGTGCACTGACGGCGAAGATGATCGCATCTCCGGGCACGAACGCGCCCACCACCGGCAGCGATTCGGACAGGGACACCAGCAGGATCAGTCCGTACGCGACGTTCTGATGCGCGCCAGCGAACGCCACGATAGAACGGGTGAGTGCGCCGAGCATGGGAATTCGACTCAGGAACGGGCGGCGCGTTGCATGAGGCGGGATTATTTCATGCGCCGCGCCCGGATGCGCATCCTCCCTGATGCCGCCCGGCCCATTCGCGCGTACGCTATGCGCATCGATATGACCTCGGAGGCACAACATGTACCAACGGATCCTCGTCCCCGTCGATGGCAGTTCCGCGGCGGCCCAGGGCCTGAACGAAGCGGTCAAGTTGGCGCGCAACCAGGGCGCGCAGATTTTGCTGCTGCACGTCGTCGATGAGTGGCGGGTCGCCGCCGGCGACATCGCGGCGGTCAATCTCGATGCGGGCTCGAAGGCGCTGCGCGAGGCAGGGGCACAACTGCTGAAGCAGGCCGAGGCGCAGGTTCGCGAAGCGGGCATCCCGGTTCAAACCGTGCTCCTCGAGGAATTGGGCGTCCCCGTCGGCGAGTGCATCGTGCAGCGCGCCCAGCAGTGGCCGGCCGATCTGATCGTTTGTGGGACCCATGGCCGTCACGGGGTGAGCCGACTGCTGCTCGGCAGCAGCGCGGAGTACATCGTGCGCCACACTTCGGTGCCGGTCTTGTTGGTGCGCGAGCCGGTGACGAACGAGGCGCGGTGACGGCCCGCGGGCCGCGTCGAGCGGACGGGGCCAGTCGACGCTGAGGCGACGGCCCTCAGGGCTCGATCTTCCTCAGCATGCTCAGTTGCTGGTCACGCGTGCCTGTCGACCACAAATCAATTGCGTCATCCTCCACGGACGTACGTTCGGAGAGTCGCGTCCATGGAAGGTGGGTCAAGAGACGGCCCGGACCGGCGCCGGGTAGCGCGCGACCGTCTCGTCCGTCGTGACCAGAGTGATCCCCTCGACAAGAGCCTGTGCGATGAGAACCCGATCAAAGGGATCCTTGTGCAAAGGCGGCAGGGATTCGATTGCGACCACATGCTCGCTGCCGATGGGCAACTCGGTGTAGCCGTTGTCGAGCAGCCCCCGTCGCAGCAGTCGCGCATCGACCTGGAAGTCCTCGCGACCCAATCCCCGTTTGATCACGACCTCCCACAGGCTCGCTGTGCTGAAGATGAGCTCGTTGTCAGCCGCTTCGATCAGATCGCGGGCCGCCTTGGACAGGCGCTCCGGCTGACCGGCCGCCCAGAGGAGCAGGTGGGTGTCGAGCAGGAGTTTCACGGGCCATCGCCAAAGAGCTGTTCGATCTCAGTACCACCCATCCGGTCGAAGTCGTCGGGCACGGCGATCTGTCCAGCCATGAAGCCGAGGCGCTTCATCTGCCGAAGCTCCGGCGTACCCAGCGACACGACCTTGACCAGGGGTTTACCTGCCTTGGCGATCACGAAGGGCTCCCCGAGTGCCGCCTGCTCAACCAGCCGAGACAGGTGCGTCTTGGCTTCATGGATGTTGACAGTGCGCATGACCTCTCCAGACTTAGTTTACATGACTTAGTCTATCAGAGCTCACTCTGAACCGGGCAAGGCATCGGCTTGCGGCGATGGTGGGGTTTGCGACCGCCAGCGCGCCTGTGCACCTCAGCACGTGCCCCCAGGATTTCACGGCGGCCCCAGCACTCCTGGGCCCTGCCAAGCTTCCGGTAACGCTGGTGCGACGCGGGAGGGGAGCAGGGACGTCACAAACACGACGGGGTCGACTATGATGAGCTAACTTATTGTTTTTATTAAATAAACGCGTGGCGGAGAGGGTGGGATTCGAACCCACGTGCCGGTTTTACCCGACCATCCGATTTCGAGTCGGCGCCGTTATGACCGCTTCGGTACCTCTCCCCAGGGTCGGTGATATTATAGCGGTATATTTTTGCCTCTGTGGAGTCCGGTTTTGGCGCGAAGACGCATCCATGCACGCCTCGGACGGACCGCATTCAGGATGGGAACAGTGGCAGCGGTCACGGCCATGGCGCTTCTGGCGCACAGTTCGCGCAACCAGACGGTGCTCGAACGGATCCGCGCCCGGGGAGAATTGCGCGTCGCGACGCTGAATCTCCCCACCTGCTATTACATTGGACCGAAGGGTCCGACGGGCCTGGAGTACGACCTGGCCAAGGATTTCGCGCACGATCTCGGCGTGAAATTGAAGATCGTCTCCCTGCCTGACGAGGCGGCGCTGCGCGCCGCCCTCGCCTCGGGACGGGCCGACATTGCCGCAGCCCAGATCACCGCCGACGCCGCGTGGCGTGAGGTGGGCGAACCCGCTGCG
>JAKADE010000639.1 GCA_021820785.1 Pseudomonadota bacterium | reverse complement strand
GTCCGCACCGTTTCACGTTCGTGAACCCGCAAAGCGGGTTGTATGACCGCATCGCGGCCGTGAAGGCCATCGTCGGGGAGGTGCCGATCGAGGGCCGGGTGGTGTTCACCCGCGAGGGTCGCTTCCCGAAGGGGCTGCCGAAGTGGACTGTCATGATCGATGAGCTCGCCGCGGAGTTTCCGCCGTTCGAGGCGGACGTCGCCGAGGCGATGATCACGCACTACCGCGAGGCCTGGGAGCGGCTGCGCACTTCGGTGCGCCCGAGCGCCACGCCGCACATGCGCTGAGGCGCGCGCTCAGCCGCGCCGGGCCCGCGCGTGATCGGCGAGCACGAGCGATACGCACGCGGTGAGCTTCTCGGCGTACTCCAGGTGCAGGAACTCGTTCGGTCCGTGCGCATTGGCATGCGGGCCGAGCACCCCGGTGATGAAGAACTGCGTGGCGGGGAAACGCTCCCCGAGCATGGCCATGAACGGGATGGTGCCGCCGCAGCCGATGTGCACCGCGCCGCGCCCGTAGATCTGCTGCGACGCGGCATCGATCGATTTTTCCAGCCAGGGCGCGAATGAGGGCGCATTCCAGCCGGACGTTGGGGTGCCGGGTGTGAAGCGCACCTGTGCGCCGTACGGCGGATCGTGCTCGAGCACGTCCTTCACCGCACGGGCTGCACGCAGAGGCTCGCAGGTCGGCGGCAGGCGCAGGGAGAGTTTCAGCGTCAGGGCCGGCAGGAGCACATTGCCGGCCGAGAGCGTCGGCGGCAGTCCATCGGCGCCGGTCACCGAGAGCGTGCTCTTCCAGCTGCTGTTGATCAGCAATTCGACCGGATCGTCGCTGACGGCACGGACCCCCTGGGCCCAGGGCAGCTTGCCGGCGACCGTATCGCCGAGCACCGCCGCAGCGGTGCGCAGCTGCGCGAGGCGGTCCTCGGGGATGCTCACCGAGAGCTCGGCGGGCGTGAGCGATCCGTCGAGCGGGTTCTCGAGCCGCGCCAGCAACTGCGAGACGATTCGGAACGGATTGGGGGCGATGCCGCTCGCCATCCCCGAGTGCACCCCTTCCTCGAGCACGCGCACGGTCAGCTCTCCGACCAGGTTGCCGCGCAGCGAGGTGGTGCACCAGAGCTGCTCATAGTTGCCGCACTCGGCGTCCAGGCACACCACGAGGGACGGCTCGCCGAGCGCATCCCCGAGCGTCGCGAGGTGCGCCGGCAGGTCGACACTGCCACTTTCCTCGGACGCCTCGATCAGCACGACGCAGCGGGCGAGCGCGACGCGCTGGGCCTTCAGGGCCGCGATCGCCGCGAGCGAGCTGAAGACCGCGTAACCGTCATCGGAGGCGCCGCGTCCATACAGCTTGCCGTCGCGCAGCACCGGCTCCCAGGGACCGAGCCCCGGCTGCCAGCCGGTGAACTCCGGCTGCTTGTCGAGGTGGCCGTAGAGCAGAACGCACCCGGGCAGTTCGCCCGGCACATCCACGAGCAGCACCGGGGTCCGTCCCGGCAGGCGCTTGATCTCGATCTTCATGCCGGGAATGTCCTGCGCCCGGCACCACTCGGCCATCAGCTGGATCGCGGCCTCCATGTGGCCGTGCTTCTCCCATTCGGGGTCGAACAGCGGTGATTTGTTCGGGATGCGCACGTAGGCGGCGAGCCGCTCGACGATGGAGCCGCGCCAGGCGGCACCGATGTGTTCACGCAACGCTTTCAAATCCACGCGCTTTCTCCCGCAAAGTGTGTGCACGGTGCTGCGTCAGGTGCCGCACCGTGCACGAGCGGACCATTATGGTAATCGGCGCCCGCCGGTGCAAGGCGCTACGCCGGGGCATGGACGAAGAAAATGTCCGCGAAATCTGCGCCCTGCATGCGCTGCAGTGCCGCTATCGGCGTCGGCCTAGAAAAATTGGTCTTATTGCATTGGACCTGCTTTGGTTCTAGCCTGCCGCGCACCCTTAGTGTTAAGGTCAATGACAACACTGACATGACATAACGATATCTGCGGGGGGATGGGTTTGCCGGATCGCGTTTGGGCGCTGCAGGAGCGCGGCGCAGAGCGGTGCGGCGGCCCGGATGACGTCGCGGTGATCACGTGGAACGACCGTGCCCGGATCGATCGATCCGGTGCGGCCGGTCCGTGTGCGGCGGTGCGGGCGCGGGCCCGGGCCGCCCCTTCGGCCGAGTGTTGACGCAACCGCCGGCATGCCCGGCATTCCCTCCAAGAGGTATCGCGATGACTGTGAATCAAGCAAGCATCCGCACGCGGCTTGCCGTGCGAAGTGCGATGGGCATCACGTTGACCGTGGGACTCCTGGCGTTCCTGCCGTTGAAGGCGGCGCACGCGCAATCGTGTGTGGCCTGGAGCGACACGAATACCACCTACACGAGCGGCGAGGTGGTGACCTACAGCGGGTCGACGTATACCGCAACGCAGACCTTCACCAATGCGGCCGGTGCGGGTTGGGCACCGCCGAACGTACCGGCGCTCTGGACGCCAGGTGGGTCGTGCAGTTCGCCAAGTCCCACCCCGACCCCGACCCCGACCCCGACGCCTACTCCGACACCGACTCCGGCGCCCACCCCGAGCCCCTCCGGCAGCTGCGCCACGGCGTGGGATCCGTCGACGGCGTATACGCAGGGAGAGGAGGTCAGCGAGTCCGGCATCAATTACCAGGCGAACTGGTGGACGCAGGGGAACGATCCGGCGAGCAACAGCGGACCGTCGGGCAGTGGCGAGCCGTGGACGTCGCTCGGCGCCTGCAGCGCCTCGCCCACCCCCCCCCCCCCCCC